>ONTX01000065.1 GCA_900320825.1 uncultured Lachnospiraceae bacterium
TCCGCCTTTATCATTTCCGCCTGCAGAACCATTTCCTCCGGCCTGCTGGAGAGGCTGCAGTCCGGCGCCCTGCTTTCCGCCGATCATGGACTGAAGCTGCTGCGATATCTTTCCTACAACAAAATTAGTCATGAAGGAGTTTGCATCAAGCATATCCCCGAGTGAAGGGTTATATATCTTTACGATCATGTTACGGCTTGTATATATTGCATACGATCCGCCTATGATGAGCAGAAGTTTTAAAAATGTCGGTTCTATTCCCGCAGGATACTTAATGTCATTTCCTATTAGTACCGGCAGCGTCATCAGATACAGCCGCATGGCGACAATTGGTGAAAAAGCACTTATAAGGAATGCAACAAAAGCATCCTTCCAGAGTTTAAAACTCTTTCCTTCATCAAGAGGCATCCGTGCAGCAAAAAGAGGGCTGACCACATAGAGGATTATTATCATGAGAAGTCTCTGGATGAACTGCACGACAGTTGTAAGAAGTATCGCCATCAGGAAAAATGTGGCAATATACGCAACCAGGAAGTCGAACTTCATAAAATCAAAATACTTCTCGATCTCAGCTATATTTTCAAATCTTCTTCCGGAAGCAAAATTCTGATAACCGTTTCTCTTTCCGCAGGGCTGGGCAATGATATAGAAAAGGGTATCTCCGAGGGTTGCGGACGAGTTGCCAAGCGCCAGAGCCGTATTGATCTGTATAAGGATCTGGGTGATCATTTCGATGGCAAACATACACGTAAAGGGTATGAGCATGAATATGACGGCAACCTTGAAAGCCTCCCTGAGAACGGTGGATATGGGCTTTTTGTTATCACCGATGGAATCGGCCATTGACTTGATGACAGCCACACCGGTGGAAATAAACGCAAGAACAAATGAGATCATTGTGACCAGCATGACGGAACGCTGAACAACATCCAGCGAAAACAGATACTGGACAATGCCCTGGTTGGAAGAAACATTATCAACCTTGATCTGGGTATAGCCGGAGAATATGTTAAAGATGGACTCCATAAAATTGAGTACCTTAAGGAGTGCTACCCATCCCTGCAAAAGCAGACCGGCAAACACCTCATGGAGCATATCTCCGATCGTATAGAATACAACGTTAAAAACGTCCTTCAGTACGGGGATAAATATTTCATTGAATACCCACTGCAGAGCCGACTGGATCGCTCCCAGTGCATCAAGCGACACTGATGTCATTTTATCTCACCCTTACCTTCTTGTTCAGATACCTAAGATATGCATACATTCCGACAAAAAATGCGATAACTATAAGAATAGTAACTATGGATCCTCTGTTAAGTCCGAACCTGACTGCAAATGATGCGCTGCTGACATTTCCGGCCTTGTCTATTGCTTTCAGTTCATACCTGCCCTTTCCTTTGATGCGGTCAACCACCGTGCCTTCAGAAATAAGCTCACCGTTTTTGTAGACCATGGTATTTTCCACATCGGAAGTGACATAACTTATGATGGCCTCATTCTTATTGAGCATTACTCCGAATCTGGGCTTAACCCTGTCAAGGGTGAACTCGACTTCGATGCTGCGCTCCCCGTCGGTTACCGTTATCCTGTATTTTCCGTCCTCCTTAAGAAATGCTCTTGTGCCGCCTACGATCTTAACGTTCTCGGCAGGAACTTCATTTAAGAGGACCTCACTGACGGTAAAACCTTCAGGAGCGTTGTAAACAGAAATATCGTTTACAAAATAACCGATTATCCTGAATGAAAAATACGGCGTATCATCCTGGTATGCATCATAGTAAAGAACATCCTCTGCCGTGGGAATTACCAGATAACTTCCGGGCTCTGTGAATGTATCGCCTTCCGGCATGTCATAAAGAGCGCCGTCCTTATATACCGTAAAGGCAAGATCATCGGAGGTGCGGATTGAAACCTCTCTGTGGGTGATCATACCGTTGGGAACATCGGTATAAAAGCTCATGCTGTTTTTCAAAGTGTTGATGTAATATCCGCTGGTATAGTCATAACTGCTGGCCATACCTGTACTGTCATTAATGCCTTCCTTGGTATAGGCTCCGTCCATGCCCTGGGATTCAAGGGCACTGTTTACAAGAGAATCTATAACTTCCTGATTGAGAGTTCCGTCAGGATTCATGATCTCATCATCAGTCAGGGTTCCGTTATCAAGAGCCTCTGCTATGGCATCCTGCTCCTCCTGGGTCAGATTGTCGTAAATGGAATCATCTGCGGTATTTTCTGAAGGATTGGACCAGTCATAAGCCTGCGTATCTGTCTGCTGAGCCTCTTCCTGAAGCTGCTGCTCGGTGGGTGCCATTATCCTGAATCTGAAATATCCCACATAATTGGTTGTGGTGGTACCGGTGGTCTGAGTGGCAACAACGGTAACCACATAGCTTCCGAGATTCTTGATCTCTGTACCCTGTACATATGAAACGGGAACTCCGTCCTTCTCACAGCTGTATATCAGATTGGCTGGAATGGTAAGCTTGACGGGTTTATATGTGATATCTCCGTTTCCAACATTACTGTAGAAAAAGAATCTTCCGTTAAGTCCGAGTTCGAACATGTCATAGTCACTGTGGTAGGACTGACTGAGTGTCAGTTCTCTTGTAACTGTGGTAAGTCCGGTGGCGGGATCCGTCACCGTGTTATCGGTGCCCGAAGAAATCGTGGGCTGCGATACGGACTGGGTGGTGAAATTACTGTTCTGGACAGTGTTTTGAGCAACCGCCGCACTCTGGAAATCACCCATTCTCTGGTAGAGTGCAAGATTCTGGCTTACAGCATCCGTAGCATGCGTATGCAGGGCAGGTGCACCAAGAGTGCATACCGCCACGCCTGCTGCCAGGATCATTACCCTGCGCAGATTACTGCACATTTGTTTTTTTGCGTCTTTTTTATCAATACGCATTTTTACTCATCGTCCTCCGGGGTATCGCCCTCATCTTCTCCGGACTCTTCGTCCAATGTATCTTCATCATATGTATCTTCATCCGAAACTTCCTCATCAGCTTCGTAACCTTCGGCATTATCGGGAACGGAGCTTTCGGGAGCATCGGCTTCACCTTCACCGCCTTCTTCATTTCCGGCATCAAGGATCAGATAATTTCTCTCATCGAGATCATAGAACACCTCGTCACCGTAGAAGACATTATTTCTTACATCGGTCATATCCATGGTTCCGAACTCGTAAAGCGGGCACTTGTAGCTGGGTGTGAACTGTGTCTTTAACGGGTTGTTACCAAAGGTAACGATAATGGAGTTGCCTGTTGAATATTTATTGTTAAGTTTCAT
The DNA here is from genome assembly GCA_900320825.1 of uncultured Lachnospiraceae bacterium. Lineage (GTDB taxonomy): Bacteria > Bacillota > Clostridia > Lachnospirales > Lachnospiraceae > AC2028. The sequence goes on from ONTX01000065.1 coordinate 3,298, forward strand.
CAGCTCCGAAGGATAGATAAGAGGCCTTGTTGTAAGCTGATTGGAGAAGTTAACCTGCTCTCCCCTGTCGGATGTCGATCCGGATACGCTGGTTCCTCTTACTGTCATGTTACCGCAGAGCTTTGAGAACTCTTCACAGGTTCCCACATCATTGGATCCGATGAACATCTTGATACCGCAGTTACCTTTGACGATATCTGCAACGGTCTCTCCGTAGACGTTATTGAGCTGTGCAAAGGACTGGATGATCATGTGGAACCAGATCTTTCTGGAACGTCCGACGGTGATCATCTTGTCGAACTTATCGATCTTGGGCATGTTACCGAACTCATCAAGGATGAAGTATACGTTTCTGGGAAGTGAAAGATCTTCCCTGCCGGATGCAACCTTGATAAGTGCCTTGTATATACAGAGAATGAATACAGCTGCAAGAGCATGTCTTGTATCCTTCTCATCAGGGATCTTAAGGAAAAGAGCTGTAGGCTTGAAAGCAAATTCTTCAGGCTTGATATCCGTTGCACTGGTAAGTGCGCAGAGACCTTCGTCGTTGAACATTGACATCTTGTCGAATGCAATGGACATGTAAGATGAAAGAGTCTGATCCGCTGCGGAAAGAACCTGGCGGGAAAGACCCACTGCCTTGGAGAGTTTGTCACGGCCCTTGAAGTAATCCTTAAGTGCCGCGAATTCATCCTCGGAATTCATGATAGCTTTACTTATGTTATAGAAGCAGAACTTATCCTTGGTCATCTCAAGCTCGGGATTCTCGGAATCCTCAAGCATTGCAAGACAGGTAGCCATTATGATGCTTCTTGCACCCTTCTCCCAGACAGGATCATCTTTTGATTCAATGGGGCAAAGAACGCTTATGAGGTCATTCAAGTCCTCATACATCTCATCGTATACTTTCTGCTTCTGAACACGGATTATACCGATGAGTTCTTTTCTGATGGCATATGCCTTGCCTTCATACTCATACCAGACATCACCGTACTGTGATCTGTCATTGGCAAGCTCAAGACCTTCAGCTTCGTCGATGGGATATGAATTTTCGTATATCTCCTCACCGACTTTAAGATATTCCTGATACATATCATAGATGGCGCCAAGAGGATTCCATCTGAATGATGAGTAAGGATCACGGAGGTCAAGGACCATACAA
>ONTX01000045.1 GCA_900320825.1 uncultured Lachnospiraceae bacterium
ACTCCCCAGAATCATATTCATCATTGCTATAATGTGGGAGAGCATATCATAGAATCTGTGAGAGTATCAAAAAATGACCGGATAGTCAGATTTGCCATGCTTTTACACGACATAGCCAAGCCTGCGGTCATTACGACAGACGAAGAAGGAATAACCCATTTTTATTCCCACCAGACCGTCGGTGAAAAAATGGCCGGTGAGATCCTTCGAAGGTGGAAACTTGACAATGACACTATCAGAAGGGTCTGCAGACTGGTAAGACATCATGATGCGGGAAAAGGAGCTGTTATTACTCCCGCATTTACAAGAAAAGTTGTTTCGGTCATGGATGATGATTTCGAAAGACTTCTTGAAGTCATCAGGGCAGATATTCTTGCCCAGAGCCTCTACATGAGGGAAGAGAAACTGAGGACCATCGATGAGATGAAGGAGCAGTACCTTACCATAGTCAGTAAAGGTGAGTGCTGCTTTATGAAGGATCTTGCGGTAAACGGCAGGGATCTTATGGATATCGGATTTAAGCCGGGGCCGTTTATGGGTGAAGTACTGGATAAGCTTCTTGAATCGGTGATAGAAGAGCCTTCACTTAATGACAGGGATCTGCTGCTGAAGAAAGCATCAGCCTTTTTGAAAGATGTTTCGTAAGGGAAATAAAATGTATAAGCGTATTTTGAATCTGCGGACAAAAAAATCTGTAAAGGCTGTAATATTTGCATCCTGCTGCATGCTGATGATGGCATCCTGCGGCAGACAGCAGACGCCTCCTTCGCAAAGCACTGCTCCGTCACAGGATACGGAGGCATCGGACACCGGATTTATTTTATACGGAACGTATGATTACGATTCGGAAGACTCGCCGGTTCTTGTAAAAAAAGATACGGAGCAACAGACCCTCACCTTTCTTAATACTGCCCTTGGAAAAAGATATACCCTGGGTTACGACGGAACCACCGAATATTACGACAAATACGGAAGAATGATATCCCTTGAACAGATAAACGAAGGGGATATCCTGGATATTCGTTTTGTAAAAAATAAAAGGCACCTTACATGTGCCGGTCTTTCCGGAGATGCCTGGGTAAAGGCCCAGACCGATCAGTATATTATCGACAATGTAAAAAAAGAAGTGACGATAGGAACAGATATTTACAAGATATCTGATTCTGTTTTCTGCTACAGCGGGAGAGAGGAGCTCATCTACCAGGAATTAAACAGTGTGGATGTTCTGAGTTTTTCCGGAGTGGGTACGACGGTTTACAGTATTGTTGTGGATAAGGGACACGGATATCTGAGACTGTCGGGGCAGGAATATTTCGTGGATGGCTGGATTGAGGTAGGAACAAAGTACATCCAGAAGATAACCGACGAAATGCTTCTTACCGTTCCCGAAGGCACATACAATATTGTTGTTTCCGGAAGCGGAATGAGGGTGGACAGGAGCGTTACCATTAAGAGCGGTCTGGAGACGGTTCTTGACCTTTCGGGGATACAGCCTGAAAAACCCAAGGAAGGACTTGTGCTTTTTTCACTGACTCCTTCTGAAGCAACTCTTTACATTGACGGAGAAAAGGCCGATACATCCGCCGGAATAAAACTGACATACGGACTGCACCAGCTGATGTGTTCATGTGAAGGATATACTACGGTTACCAGATATTTAAGTGTCGGGGAAGAAAATGCCGGCGTCAGCATAGTGCTTGAAAAAGAAAAAGCACAGGATACATCGACGAACGAAACTCCGAGTGAAAACCAGGAAAATAACGGAACCGATAAAAAAGATGACAAAGAGAATGCCCAGCAGACGGATCAGACCACTTCGTCATATGATAAGGTTTATATAAATGCACCGGCCGGTTCGGAATGCTATCTTGACGGTAATTATGTGGGAGTTGTACCCTGTTCGTTCAAAAAGGAGGCAGGGTCCCATGTGGTCACCCTCAGTCTCAGCGGATACAATACAAAAAGTTATACGGTCAGCGTTGATTCCTCTGCAGGAGATGTGTCATATTCCTTTGCAGATCTTGAAAAAACGACCACATAAAAAAGTGTATGTCAAGGGTTTTAAAAAAATAAAGTAAAAATGCGTTTTCCGAGCCTCAAAACCCGTCAAAATGCCGTAAAATCCTTGACAAAAGGGGATAAACTGTTTATAAGTATTTATAGTGATTTCAAGGAAATCGCGATTAAACTGTTTTTTGTATAGGAGGAGTAATATCATGAACAAGACCGAATTGGTTGCAGCTGTTGCAGATTCTGCTGATCTTTCCAAGAAGGATGCCGAGAAGGCAGTTAAGGCTTTCACTGACGTTATCACCAAGGCTCTTAAGAAGGGTGACAAGGTTCAGCTTGTTGGTTTTGGTACTTTTGAAGTTGTTAAGAGAGCAGCCAGAGAGGGAAGAAATCCTCAGACCGGAAAAGCTATGAAGATCAAGGCTTCAAAGGCTCCCAAGTTCAAGGCAGGTAAGGCTCTTAAGGACGCTCTTAACTAATTTACGAATTGACGGAAATTATAGAGACAAGTCTATAACAGCGCACCCGCTTGAGCTTTCAGGCGGGTGCACTTTTTGGTTGTTTGAACAAATATAAACTGACATGAGACTGGATAAATATCTTAAAGTTTCGAGAATAATAAAGAGAAGAACGGTCGCTAATTCCGCATGTGATGCAGGCAGGGTTACGATCAATGACAGACCTGCAAAGGCTTCTTCCGAGGTCAAGGAAGGAGATATTTTGTGCGTGTCATTCGGCAACAGAGAGCTGAAAGTAAAAGTTACCGATGTCCGTGAAACGGTAAAAAAAGAAGAAGCGGTTTCGATGTATGAGGAATTGTAATGCCCAGGCATAACGGCGAACGTAAAAACAAAATGACTGCAATGGAGAAAAAGCGCAGAAGAAACGGCGTTTCAGGATATATCCTTCTTGCCGTTATAGTTTCGCTTATCTCCCTGGTTGTTTTTATCCAGATAAGGGATGTCAGATCCAAGCTGAAGGTCTATGAAGAACAGGACCAGGCTCTTGATGAACAGATCGCGCTTCAGCTTGAAAGAGAAGAAGAATTGAACGAGCTTGAAAAGTATGTCCAGACCAAAGCTTATGCCGAGGAACAGGCACACGAAAAGCTCGGACTTGTTAACGAAGGTGAGATCATATTCAGGCTTGAGGGCAATTAGTGAGGCTTAAGGCAGAAAGAATATTTAATGAATATATGGAAAACTTCGTCACCAGCGGCACGGAAAGCCGTTTTATAGTCGGAGTTTCCGGAGGGGCAGATTCAGTCTGCCTTTTGTTTTTGATGAAGGATATTTTTCCGGCGGAAAATATCCGGGTAATACATGTGAATCATATGATCCGCGGCAGAGAGGCAGACGAGGATGCGGATTTTGTTAATAAAATATGCAAAGAAGGCGGCCTGTATTTCAAGGAAGTAAAAAAGGATGTCCCTTCTTATGCACAGGAAAACGGACTTAGCGAGGAAGAAGCCGGAAGGATCATCAGATACAGGGTGTTTGAAGAAGAGGCAATTGCCTGGGAGAAGGATCTGAATATGCCAGCCGGCAGTATACACATCGCAGTAGCACACCATCTTGAGGACGATGCCGAGACTTTTCTTTTTAATCTTTTCCGCGGCAGCGGGATAGCGGGACTGTCAGGGATCAGTCAGGGAAGAGAAAGGATCATAAGACCTCTTCTGAAGGCATCCAGGCAGGATATAGAAGAATATCTCATGGAAAAAGGGCAGTCCTTCAAAAACGACAGGACAAATTCCGATCTTTCCATCTCGAGAAACCTGATCAGAAAAGTGATAATACCCGAAGCTGAGAAGATATGCAGCGCATCGGCTCTTCATATCAGCCGTGCTTCAGAAAAGCTGAGAGATATATCAGACTATCTGGACGAGGGTGTAAAGGAAGCTGCGAAAGAGACTGTGTCCTTTGAGGGTAACAGGGTCAGGATCCGTAAAAATGAACTGTGCCGGGTGCATGAGGTTATATCATCCATGCTTATCCTCCGGATCCTTACGGATATGACCCCGATGAAAAAGGATATCGGAGAAGTTCATGTAAAAGATGTTTTGAACCTGATGAGAGGTCCTTCCGGGAGGCACGCAGATCTTCCTTACGGGATCAAAGCCGATGTGACCCGTGATGAGCTGATCTTATTTGTACAGGATGTGGATGAAAAGAATACACCGGATAACCCGCCATCATACAATGTAGTATATATGAATTCAGGGGATCTGACGGATGAAGAAAAAAAAGAGATCTTTGAACCTTCGGAGATATCGGGTGACTACACTAAATATTTTGATTATGATAAAATAACCATCATTGCAGGAAATGAGAATATAAAGGAGCTGCCTTATTTTGAAATAAGGCACAGAAAACAGGGTGATCACCTTACAATAAAAAAAGGAAACGGCGAGACCGGAAGAAAAAGTCTGAGTGATTATCTGACGGATCTGAAGATTTCGGCCGAAGAAAAGGATCGTATCTGGGTATTTGCAGCGGGAAGCGAGATTTTATGGGTGATCGGATACAGAATGTCCGATTCAGCCAAGATAGATGACGACACCGTTAATATCTGCAGGATTAAAATGGAGGAAGAATATGGCAAACTATCATATTGAAGAAATGCTTTCGGAAGAAGAAGTTGACCGCAGGATTCAGGAAATAGGCGATCAGATAACGAAAGATTACGCCGGAAAACAGGTCCATCTTGTTTGTGTCCTTAAGGGCGGAGCCTTTTTCATGTGTGAGCTTGCTAAGAGGATAAAGCTGGATACTTCTCTTGACTTTATGAGTGCATCAAGCTACGGATCGCGAACCGAATCCAGCGGTCTGATAAAGATCGTAAAAGACCTTGATGAGCCCCTTAAGGGAAAAGACGTTATAGTCGTTGAGGATATAGTCGACAGCGGAAGGACTCTCAGTTATCTGCTTAAAATGCTCAAAGAAAGGGAGCCCAATTCCCTCAGACTCTGTACTCTATTGGACAAACCGAGCCGCAGGGTCGTCGATGTTGATGTTGAGTATACAGGTTTTCAGATACCGGACGAATTCGTAGTCGGATACGGTCTTGACTACGATCAAAAATACAGAAATCTTCCCTATATCGGGGTTGTGAAATTTGATGATACGGAGGAATAAAAGTTGGAGAAATCTGCAAAAAGTCCTTTCAGGTCATATCTGTGGCTGATCTTCGTTATACTGATCGCCGTTTGGCTGATGCAGACGCTGAAGGGAAACTCCGAAACATATTCATACGGGCAGATGAAAACTGACGTAAGTGAAGGATCTGTTGTTTCGGCAAGCATTACCCCTGATGCTGCGGGTAATGCGGGATATGTAACTGTAACGTTTAAAAACGGTCTTTCACAAAGGGTGTATGTCACAAGCGTGAGTGAGGCCGAAAAACTGCTCAGGGACTCAGGTCTTGACCCCGTCGTCAGAGACAGATCCATGGTTAACTGGGTGGTCAACATTCTGCTTCCAATAGTACTTTTGGCTGTGGTAATGGTATTTTTACTGTCGGCTATTTTAGGTCCCCCGCCCTCACAGAGTGCCAACAGCAAGATGTTCACGTTTGGTAAAAGCAGAGCGGTCATTACCAATGGAGACGGAAAGATCACTTTTGAGGATGTTGCGGGCCTCAGGGAAGAAAAAGAAGATCTTGTAGAGATAGTCGATTTTCTTAAAGACCCTGCCAAGTACACAAATCTCGGTGCCAGAATCCCTAAAGGCGTTCTGCTTGAAGGGGCACCCGGAACAGGTAAGACACTTCTTGCCAAGGCTGTGGCAGGAGAAGCTAAGGTTCCGTTTTTATCCATATCCGGTTCCGATTTCGTGGAGATGTTCGTCGGTGTCGGCGCTTCCAGAGTCAGGGATCTTTTTGAAGAAGCCAAAAAGCATGCCCCCTGCATTGTTTTCATAGATGAGATCGATGCGGTGGCAAGAAGAAGAGGAACAGGTCTTGGCGGCGGACATGA
>ONTX01000078.1 GCA_900320825.1 uncultured Lachnospiraceae bacterium
CCCTGTGCATACCAGAAGGATTTTGCCCGCCAGATGATCGATGCCGGAGCAGATGTGATAATCGGAGCTCATCCCCATATCGTTGAACCTGTCGAACTCATAACCACAGATCAGGGAAACAAGGGACTCTGCTATTACTCTCTGGGGAACTTCGCACACTGCCAGGTTCCCAATTATACAAGCTTTGAAGGAATGGCCTGGGTGACCATACATGTGGATGAAAACGGTGCATCCGTAGATCTTGAGTCATCCGGTGCTCTTCCAATGGTTGAGTATCAGACCTGGGGGCCTCTTACAATACGCGGCGTGTATGCCCTGGAGGATTTCACTCCAGAGATGGCTTCAAACCATGCAAGTAATTTCAGAGGCGGCGGAACGATGAACCTGGATACCTTAAACCAGTGGGACAGCAACCTCTTCGGAGGATGGTCACTTAAAAAGGCTGACATTCTGGGAGACGGTTCATCGGAAGATACTTACCAGGGATAATATTTTGACAGCATACAAAAAAGCAAGCCTTCTTCACGAAGACTTGCTTTTTTATTTATCATTCTTCTTTACTGCTTTTCCAGGTACTCTATTGCGGCATCCAGCTGATTATCCGTTTTATCTTCAAGGTAGGCTTCATAATCAAGCACCACCTCAATATCCGGTTCTATACCCACTTCATTTATCGCCGCACCGCTGGGAGTGTAATACTGATTTGTTGTGAATTTGATTCCGGATCCGTCACTCATGTAATAGAAGTTCTGGACAAGGCCTTTTCCGTACGTTCTGGTTCCCATGGTGATGGCCATTCCGTTATCCCTGAGTGCACCGGTAAGAATCTCCGAAGCACTTGCCGTATATCCGTCAGTCAGGATAACGATCCTGCCTTTAAATTCCCTCGATCCGTCACATTCATAATCTTTTACCTTACCGCCGGCATTTTCTATGGATACGATCTTACCCTTACACATGATCTGCTCCGCAACATCGATGGTAACCCTGAGAAGACCGCCTGTATTGCCTCTCAGATCAAGGACCATATCCTCCATGCCCTGCCCTTTTAGTGTGGCAAGAGCCTCGGCAAACTGATCGACAGTTACATCATCGAAGTCCTTGATGTAGATATAGCCTATTTTATCGGTGAGCATCTCATAGGAAACATCTATCTTTTTGAGCTTATCTCTCTTGATGGTAAACTCAAGTTCCTCATCGCCCCTTAATATTGTGAGAACAACTGTTGTTCCCAATTCTCCGTGGATCATCTGGGCAACTTCATATCTGTCATAGCCCTTGGTGGATTTGCCGTCCACAGAGATTATTATGTCTCCCGCGATAAGTCCTGCCTTTTCCGCAGGGCTGTTCTCATATGTGCCGGATATAAAACTGTTTCCGTCCGAATCACTCTGGATAAATGCTCCTATACCGTAAAAAGTACCGTCATAATCTCTTACAAGATCCCTCATCTCCTGGGGATCATAATAATAAGCATATTTATCTCCGGTGCCCTTAAGGAGGCCGTTTAACATTCCTTTCCTTAAGTCATCGTCATTTATGTCATAAAGAGAATACTGGTCAAGATATGCCTTTATGGTCTCTGCCTTTGAGGTGACCTCCGAATCCACAAGTCCTCTTCCGGCTGACAAAAATACGATCCTGTTAAGGCAAAGGATTACAATGATCACAGCACAAAGAAGAAGCATGGTAAGCATTCCGATAATAAAACCGGGCAGAAAACCTGACTTCTTTTTCGAAACAGAATCCGCCTTCTCAGGGGCGGATGTGTCATTTACGACTTCAGTTGTATTGTTATTTTCTTCCATTATCAGTTATTTACCAAGATACGGCCAGGGAGATGTATACTGTCCGTTAAGTCTGACGCCGAAGTGCAGATGGTTTCCGGTTGAGATGCCGGTAGATCCTACTGCCCCAATGGTCTGACCCATAACTACCTTTTCACCCTTTGATACATAAAGAGATGAACAGTGTTCATAGACGGTATAGAGTCCGTCACCGTGATCTATCATTATATAGTTGCCCATGGCTGCAGAATACGATGCCGCAGCAACCTCACCATCGTATGCCGCATAAATATCGGTCCCGAAGGGTGATGCAAAATCTATTCCCTTGTGGAAGGTACTTGCACCTCTGGTGGGAGCGTTTCTGTATCCGTAATCGGAGGAAACATATTTATAAGTTGCAAGAGGGAAGAGGAACTTACCGCCGTCATACTTAAGATTGTTGGCACTTGCAAGTCTTTTTCTCTCTTCCTCTATTGCCTTGGTGAGTGCTTCTATCTCCGCATCCTGCGCAGCTATCTGAGCCTGGTATTCGTCAATATCCTGCTGGGTCGCATTTATCTGAAGCTGGTAATTATTGATCTCATTGTTTTTTTCAGCGATCAGAAGTTCCTGATTGACCTCTTCCTGTTCTGCCGCAGACTTTGCCTCATCAAGTATTTCCTTCTGAAGGTCAAGCTGCTGCTTGCACAGCGAGATATATTCAACATTTGCCTTATACTCTTCCCAAAGGCTCCTGTCATACTGGACTACTTTTTCGATATATTCGGCACTGTTGAGCAGATCCCTGATACTGCTTGAAGAAAGCAGCATGTCGATCATGGACTTATCGCCCTGCTCATACATAAGCCTCATACGCACGATCATTGCATCATGCTGTATTGCTTCCGTTTCCTCGGCAGCTGCAAGTTCCGCCTCTGTCTGGAAAATCTCATTTTCCTTGGCAATGATCTGCTCATTCAGATCGGCGATATTTCCCTGGATCTGAACAAGTTCGGCATCAAGCTCCGTAACGTATGCATTAAGGTCAGCCTTAAGGGACTGAAGCTTGTTCTGGCTTGCGGTGAGATTGGTAACCTTGCTGGAAAGTTCCGCCTTTGCCGCATTTGCCGCCTCGATCTCTTTCTGCTTCTGTGCAATGAGCGCATTTGTATACGTCACAGCATGGGCAGGGTTATCCTGCCTTACATAAATACCGGCAGCAAGAACCGTTGCCAGAAATGCCGCCGCTATTCTATTAAAAAGAATCTTTTTCTTTCCTGATCTCATTTACTCAAACTTTAAGATATTTTCTGACTGTAAAGTAGCTTCCGATCAGTCCCATTCCAACACCCATAAGGATTGAAACGGGAGCAAGAACTTTGTATACCTCCTGCAGCGTAAGGAAACTCAGCATTGAACTGAGCATTTCAAATCTGGTGGTTATGGTATTAAGAACATAATCATACAGATAATAAACAAGCTGCAGAGGAATAACCGCACCGATAAATCCTATGAGCATTCCTTCAAGCACAAAGGGCGCCCTTACGAAAAAGTCGGTGGCTCCTATGTATTTCATGATTCCGATCTCCTCGGATCTGACGGATATTCCCACTCGGACCGTATTGCTGATAAGGAATATGCTGACAGCCAGCAGTATGATGATGATGGCCGCAGAAATATAGACAAGTATCATATTAAATCCGGAAAGGGTTGATGCCGTGGCCTCGGAATATCTTACAAGCCTTACTTCCGGTTTTGACTGAAGCCACTCTACCAGCTGATCCTGAAGACTTACGTTTTGCAGGAACACTTCATAGTTGTGCTCACCCTTCAGGGGATTCTCAGGGAATCCTTCCTGATAATCCTCACCGAAATAACTGGGACCGAAGGTTGCCCAGATTTCTTCATCCGAATGATATACAACATCCCTGACCTCGGCTCTCTGAAGTATCTCCTGTCCGATGGCATCAATAGCCTCATCCGTCACATCCTCATTGAAAAATACGGTAACGGATACGCCTTCTTCGATGTGGTAAAGAATATGCTGCATGTTTGCAACGATACTGTAGAACATATTAAGCAAAAACAGACATGCGCCTATAGTGGCAACAGATGCAAGGGAGTACCATCCGTTCTTGAACATATTACGGATGCCCTGCCAGAATGTGTACAGAAAGGTTCTAATCTTCATTTACGTATACCCCTTCCTGTTCATCGCTGATGACTTCACCGAGCTTCATCGCAACAACTCTCTTTTTCATGGAATTAACTATGGTCGGACTGTGGGTTACAACTATTACGGTTGTTCCCTGTTCATTGATCTCCGAAAGAAGATCCATGATATCCCATGCGTTGTTGGGATCCAGGTTTCCCGTAGGCTCGTCCGCAAGAAGTATGGAAGGTTTGTTGACAAGAGCCCTTGCAAGAGCAACTCTCTGCTGTTCTCCTCCCGACAGCTTCTTTACATTTGCCTTATATTTTCCGGCAAGTCCCACCATGGATAAAATGCTGGGAACATTACGTCTCATTTCACGGGA
>ONTX01000172.1 GCA_900320825.1 uncultured Lachnospiraceae bacterium
GCTTTTCTGTATTTTTCTTCACCTGTTTTATCATAAAGAAAATACAGAACTCTTCCGCTTAATATATTATCGATATTGTATTTTTCCTTTTCATAAAGAAGTATGGAACCGTCCCCTGTAACAAACTGTGCGATATACTTCTCAATAAAATCAAAATACTTTTCATCACCCGTAACATCATAAAGATACTTACATGCCAGAATGATGCATCCGTCTTCGTAATTCCATTTATCTTTATAATTCTTATACTCGGACAGATAACGGTCTATAAAGGATTCTACCCTGGGATTTGGATTCATTTGTGTAAGCCCTTTCATAGTTATATGGAAAAGTATAATCGAAAAACCGTAAATTGGCAATTAAAACATCAGAATACGGGGGAATCGGATTTTGTATCCAGAATCATATCTTCGGAAAGATACTTTCTGACAGAATCTTCGAGTTCATAAGGATCTACAGGCTTGGAAAGATAGCCCTCGAATCCTTCGCTGATATACATCTCCATGGAGCCGGATACAGCATTTGCGGTAAGGGCAACCTGGGGTGTTTCTTTGTTGGGATTGTTTTCATCGGACTTGATCATATGCATGGTTTCAATACCGTCGGGAGCCGGCATCATATGGTCCATATAGATGACATCGTACTTCTTGCTCTTAGTGAGTTCAACGGCTTCGTTTCCGCCCATGGCCTTGTCGATATTAACCTTTGTTCCTTTAAGAAGGGATACGAATACCGCAAGGTTCATTTCATTATCGTCTACGATAAGCACATTTGCGGTGGGTGCGATAAACGAAGGTTCGTATTTTTTCTTCTTGACTGTCGCCTTCTTCTCTTCAGGTTTGATAGCACCGACGAGAGTTCCGTCACCGATCTTCTGGGGGATGGTAACGGTAAATACGGATCCCTCACCGTAACGGCTGGACACTCTGATACTTCCGCCCATTCCTTCGCAGAGTTTTTTGGTAATGGCAAGACCAAGACCAGTTCCCTCAATGTGGCGGTTCTTTTTCATATCGGCACGTGCAAAGCTGTCAAAGATATGTCCTATATCTTCGCTCTTTATTCCCATACCCGTATCGCTTACGGAAACGATCAGATTGTAATAATCATCAACATAATCACCGGTAACGGATATCCTGACATATCCTTCGTTGGTGTACTTAACGGCATTGGTTATGAGGTTTACAAGGATCTGCTCGATCTTATCAGAATCACCTATAAGTCCCGAAGGCATACCGGGATCCACATCAATAGAGATCCTTAAGTTTTTCTCTGCCGCTCTTTTTTCCAGCATATCTCCGGAAATCTTAACAAGTTCAGGGACCGAATAATGTTTTTCATCGAATGTAAAATTGCCGGACTCTATCTTGGAAAAATCAAGCACATCATTGACAAGGCTCAGTAGCATCCTTCCTGCCTTCTCAACATCTCTTGAATAACCGAGAATGACCATATCATGGGATTCTCTGGAGATCATCTCGTTCATGCCGAGGATTGTATTAATGGGAGTTCTGATCTCATGAGACATGGATGACAGGAAACTGCTCTTTGCATTGGATGCATCAAGTGCACGTTTCTCGGCGATCGCAAGCCTTTCATTCTTCTCCTCGATGGAGGATATATAATCACTTTCCTTTGTGATGTCATAGAACTCGATGAGGTAACCTACAATGTCATTGTCACCTATCGTGATGGCTCTCTTTTTTCTCAGGTACTTAACCTCACTGCGCAGCACCCTTCCGGAAAGTTTAAGTGTCGACCTGTATACTGATTTTTTTCCGTTGTTATCTTTATCAAGGATGCTTTCAAATGCATCCAGAAGGTCTGTGATGGACTTTAAGGATTCTGTGAGAGTGCAGTCTATATCCTGGCCTCTGAGTTCTTCAAAATACTGCTTGGCAAGATCGTTGGAACCCAGGTAATTACGCTTTTTGTCAAATACTATGTATGCATACTCTTCCATCTTTTCCCAGGAACGCATTACATTGAAAGACATATCATACATATTTATTCTGTTGAGAATGAGTATGATTATAAGTTCACTGATAACATAGGAAATACTGTTGAACTCAAAATTGACTTTGAAAAATCTGTCCAGAAGATATATTGCAAAGTTTACGAACAGAAAGAGACCGAACAGTACGGTGTTTTTATAAGATACATCCTTTTTCCTGAAAAATGCTGAAATGCATATTCCGATGGAGGCTATGATGTATGCGACAAGAATGACAAGATAAAGGGCATGGAGAGGACCGTACTCCTTAATAAGCACCGTATAGCCCCCGGCATCGATAATATCAACGCTCTTGTAATAAATGGGAAGACGTCCGATGGTAAAGGAAAGCCCTACAACAACTGTGGAATAAACCACCATGAGAAGCCTGATTATGGGATGGATATGAACCTTAGCAAGATCGGCACCGATACAGAAAACAAAAAACGGCAGATAACAGGTACCCAGATACAGCATGATATTACAAACTATTGCTGATTCAACGGTTCCTGCTACAGATATCGCAAGATAAGCAAAATTGGTAACAAGAATGGAAGCAAAAAGCAGGACCGTATAGATATTGGGTCTTACTCCAACTTCCACAAGTAATATAATATTAAATATCGCCAGCAAAAATGCTGCAAGATATATGCAGACAACTATATTCAAATCTTTATTCCACCTTCATAAATTCCAAATATTCGCTTTCGCTCATGGGCTTAGCGTAATAAAAACCCTGGATAAATTCGCAGCCCTGGGATTCAAACCAGTCTGAAACTTCTTTTGATTCAACGCCTTCAACCACGATGTGGGCACCCATGCTCTTAATGAGCTTGATGGCTTCTTCAAGGATCTTCCTCTTTGAAGGATCCGCAGCTTCGTCAGTAAGGGATTTGTCAAGTTTAATAACCTTGTAAGGGAAGGACATGACCCTGTGAAGGTTAGAGTAACCCGAACCGTAATCATCAAGAGAAAATCTGATGCCTGCTTCGGACAGTTCATTCATGGTCTCAAGTACTCTCTCATATGCTCCGTCAGCTGCAGTCTCTGTTATCTCATAATTGATCCATGAAGGATCAATATTGTATTCAGACATATACTGCTTGATCCTGCCCGCAAGATCAGCCTGCATGCACTGAATAATGGAAAGATTGACCTCTATGTACTCAACACCCAGTTCCGAAGGCTTGTGATGTGAAATGAATCTGCATACATCCCTGATAACAAAATCGCCGATATCAAGAATCCTTCCGGATTTTTCTGCGGCAGGTATAAAGATCGTGGGAGAAACATAACCGAACTCTTCACTGTTAAGCCTGATGAGAGCTTCCGCACATTTATACTTCTTTTCCTTAAGGGAATAGATAGGCTGATAATACATTTCAAATCTGTTGTTTTTAATTGCATCATCAACGATCTTGTCGATAGAACTCTGAACAACAAATTCCCGGTCAAAGGAAATATCGGAATAGACAACAAATTTTCCCGGCTCGATGAGATTCTGGATCCTTTCGGAAAAATTGATCAGTTCTTCTTTATCAGAGATATCCTGGGGAACAAGAACCGAGCACACGCATATATCAGGCTTAAGATCAAAGCCTACGCTCTTAAGACTTTCGGTGAACTTATCAAGAAGCTTCTCTGTCTGTTTTTTCAGAAGTTTTCTGTCGAACTTACCCTGTACGATATTCGCAAACCTTCCGCCTCTGAGATAATAAAAATCAGATGTTGCAAGAAGGCTTCTGTATTTTTCCCTGAGAAGTACATTTCCGATGGAACGGAGCATTCTTCTGTAGTTTTTGGAATCCGTAAGAGAACGGATCTCCGAATCGTTAACGACCTTGATGATAATAACGCAGCCGTTCCTGCCGCTTAATATCAGGTTTTCAATATCATTTTCAAAAGGAATAAAAGATGAAAGACCGGTCTCAATATCAATTGATTCATCGGGTCTGAAAACAAAGAACGCCAGAATGAGCATTGAAAGTGAAGCACCGAACATGGCGGTCATCAGTTCGGGATAGATGGCCTGGATCTCTATAGCGGTAATATTGATGGGATACACTAAAAGCATGGCGATGAACTTCTCAACGCTCAGTCTCTTCCTGATCAGGAAAAGCTGTACAAGGGAAAAGACCATGAAGTACATTCCGAAATAATCGAAATACTGCATCAGTTCGCCGCGGACATATGCCACGGAGCCGTCCGAAACGGTATAGTAGAATATCTTCTGATTGAAAAAATTGGAATAAACAAGAGCCAGATAAAGAAAAAGAGGAACAAAAAACAGGATCTTATACAAAGGTTCGGACTTAATCCTGCTCCATGTTCCACTCATTATTCCGTAAAGTCTGACAACCAACGGCATCTGCAGTGCTCTCAGGAAGCAGAAAATGTAACCCATGATAAATCTGAAGATTACCGCAGACTGGAGATCCTGAATACCTACGAAGGGGTATGACCTCAGCACATCGAATGCACAGCTGACGATCATCACAACGGAAAGCTGGATGAAAGCCCTGTTGACACTTCCCCTGTACATTCTTCGAAGAAGCATGGAAACGATAACGGCGACAAGAATTAATGCCGAACAGATATCAAAGTAATATATCCTGTTAATTATCACCACAAAAATATCCCCACATAATAACTGTTTAATAACACCCGAAAACCCAATACATAGTTATTATAACAGTTTTGTGGAATAATAAAAACAAAAAAGATATAAATATAAGAAAGAAAAAATTCAGATCATTCAGGGAAAGGAAGGCCCTTAAGAGAGTAATCGGGATTATCCAGCACCCTTTCGAAATCCTCCTTGGAAAGAGGCTTGTCAAAGAAGAATCCCTGACCGCGGAAACAGCCGTATTTCCTGAGGAGGCTGACCTGATCCACAGTCTCGACACCCTCTGCTATTGTGGACATGCCAAGTTCTTCGGCCATTGATATGATATGTTTCATCATGATCATATCCCTTGATCCGATATCCTTGTTGTTAAGAAAACTCTTGTCTATCTTAAGTTCACTGAATAATATATCCTTGATCATACTCATGGACGAATAGCCCATTCCGAAATCATCAACGGATACTTCAAATCCCGAACTCTTAAATTCCGACACAACCTCTGCAAGCCTCTTCATATCTGCTTCGGAGGTGGTCTCGGTAACTTCGATCACTATAAGTGAATGAGGGACTTTGTATGAATCTACTATGTTTACTACTTCCTGAACAAAGGCTCTGTTAGCCAGATGTTTTCTGGAGAAGTTGGATGACACACGTATAGGACTCTTACCTGCTGCGATCCATCCTGCAATATCTGCACAGACATGTTCAAGCATGTAGAAATCAAGGGTGCATATCCTGTTGCTGGTTTCGAGAACCGGTATGAATTTATCGGGAGTAAGGATCTTTTTACCCTTTACCCATCTGCAGAGTGCTTCTGCACCTATAAGTTTATAGTTGGTGAGATTTACCTTGGGCTGGTAAAAAGCACAGAACTCTTCTTTTATCAAAACAGACGAAAATCCGGATTCGATCTTTTTGGTGTTCTTCACCAGATCCACCATGGTCTCGTCATAGAGCTGAACGGATACATGATTTTTCTTGGCAATATGCATTGACAGCTGTGCACTGTCTATGCATACGGATATATCAGGTTCACTTCCGGTGCACCTGTAAACTCCGCAATACGCGCTCATTCTGATCAGTTCGGTATACTTACCGCCGCTGTCAACATCAATGCCTTTCAATACACTGAGAACATGATCAAGATTCTCATGTCTCACTATCGCAGTAAAATTATCTCCACCCATCATGCAGATGCATTCGGGCTGTCTGAGATGTTCGGATGCTGCAACGATAAATCTTTTTATGATCTCATCGGCATTTTTTCTTCCAAGTATCTGATTGATCCCCGACAGATTTGTCAGGTTGAAGAAAATAACATTGTATTCGGTAAGCCTTTCCAGCCTTGCTATCATGGAAAGTGTCCTGGAAAGGAAAAAGCTGTTGAAGAAACCGAAATTTCTGTCATGGAAAAGAGCATAATCTATATACTCTTTCATTTTGATACGGCTTTTAAAGGTAATGATAATGGTTATGAAATCGGAAACAAATCCGCGTTCCTCCGGAGTCCAGGTATATCCTTTCACGGGAAAAAGTGTGATGATCTGCACAGTTCCCATGGGCAAAAGAATGCGCTGAACAACGCAGTCATCTTCATTTATCTCTCCCCTGTCCAGTTTCACCGTCTGACCTGAGGGTTTATCCGCGATCTCCGCGTTAATATCCGGATATTCGGTATGAATGACTCTGCCTATATGAAGCAGATCAACAAGTTCAGAGGTAAATTCCACATCTTTTGAAGACTCATAGATTACTATTCCGGCTTCATTACGGAAAAGCTCATATAATTTTGTTTTGATCAGAGTGCTGTCCATGATTTTGGGGATCTGTAAGCTTCCTTATATTTACTAAACGTCAATCTTAGTTAAGTATTTTTAAGCAATATGTGTATCATCCTTTAAAATACTGGGTTTCGCCTTTTTAAAGATACACTATATATATTGACATCGCGTCATTTCAATACAATATCTTGTGGTATCTAATTATTCCTTAACACTGTTTATTGTGACGGTCTGATAAGGAATGGAAATACCTTTTTCATTAAATGTCTCGATAAGCTTCTTCCTGATATGGCCGCATGCAATAAAGTTCTCAGCGACAGTCTGGGTCCAGACGGTGGTTTTTATCACGGGACCGTCTGCCTCAAATCTTGCAATAAGAGGAATCGTGCAGTCGATGACATTTTCAGTGGATCTTACCACTTCTTCCGTCAGTTTAAGTGCAAGATCAAGATCATCGTTAAAGCCAACCGTGATCTCAATGAAATTACCGACTTTATCCTTGGCACTTACATTTATAAGCATGCTCTCATTCATGGTTCCGTTGGGAACAATGCACGAAAGACCGTCATAGGTCATGATAATGGTATGACGAAGAGTAATATCCGCAACAGTACCCTCCGCAATGACGGTATTTCCTGACAAAACTTTTATCTTATCTCCCAGATCAAAGGGTCTTGAAAAAGATAATGAGATACCGGAAAGGATATTATTAAGAACTTTCTGGGCCGCAAAGCTGAGGATGGCAAGGATAAGACCTCCTCCTGTAACTATGGCAGCGGCAAGTTTTCCGAAATCCGTATATATCACAAGAGCCGCAATAATGCAGCCTATGATCAGTAATACCTTAAGGAGATTACAAACAAATCTGATATGAAGTCTTTGTTTTTTTCGCGAAATCGCACCCAGAATGATCCAAAGGATCGCAGATATGAGTACTATTATAGATAATTTCACTAATTCTTCCATGTGTAGGATTATAACACAAGCAGAGGACCTAAACAACAAAAACGGCGACACAAGCCGCCGTTTTCATATGTATTAACTTCTTCCGGTCACTTTACGATATTGATCTCAAAATTAGCAGGTGACTGTTCTTCCTTTTCCTTGGAAGTTCCGTAAAGAGCATCTTTTACAGCTTCCTGCTCTTCCTTTGTCTCATAGCCTTCGCCTGCAACGCCTGATCTGATGCTGTTTTCAAGCATTTCATTATTTTTAAGGGCACTGTCTGCACCGGCTACTTTGTCCGTTACATTTGAGTTGTCCTGTGAACGGCTCTCTTCTTCTTCCTTGCGGGATTCCATCTCACGGTTGTAATCATAGCTTGTGATCTGGCCGGTAAGATACATTCTCTCAAGTTCGGAATCGGATACGGTTCCATAGTTGGAACTTACAGCCGCATTCTTCTCCGCTGCCTTTTTATCAGCTTCTTCATTGGTGGAAAATCTCTCATTGCTTTCCTTTACGGCTTCTTTTGCTTCATCGGTCTTCTCAACCGCATCTTTTATCATCTCATGAAGCCTGTCTTCTTTTTCCTCTGAGATTTTTGAAGTGGTCTCTTCCTGCGCAGCCTGTGCTTTTTCCTTCTCCTCGGATACAGGACCGTTTACCAGCTCCTTGGCAGACTTTTCTTCATCGTTCTTGTCTTCTTTATTCTCAGTCTTGTTGAAAACAAAACCGTCGGAAAGTCTCTCGTTGGCTTCGGGCTTAACCTGCACGGTATCTCCATCATCAGATACGGAAACTATATTCTCGTAAGGATTAACCTCGGGGCGTTCGTTTACGGCAGCGTTATGCTCCTCAGCGCCCTGGGGCTTAATACCCTGCTGGGGATTTTTGACGGGAGATATGGGCTCTGCATTTATTTGAATTGTTTTGGTAATAATAGGATCAGCCATTTTATTTTCCTCCCTTCATATTAATTGAAAAGATTTTTAACTTTTTCTTCTTCGTCTTCTTCTCTCTTCTTCTGCATCATAACAGAAACAGTATCAAGAAGTCTCTGCTTATCAAGGTTTCCTACAGCCTTCTCAATATCAAGGTCTTCGATCCTTGAATTTGCTGCTGTTACATTATATGCACTGTTCTTATTGTTGTTGTAAAGATGCTCAAGAGAATTCTGTGAAGCACCGGCATCGCTTCTCATGGAAGATACTTTCTCGAGAGCTTTATCGATATCCTTGATATCAAAATCTTTTGTTACATCGAAATCTGCAATTCCGAGAGCTTCAAGTGTAGAATTATTTCCTGATATTGTAACGTTACCGCCGTTAGTATCAGTAGTGATATTAAGATCACCTGCAGAACCGTCGAGCAGTTTCTTTTCATTATAAGAAGTAAGATCTGCAACCTTGGATATTCCGTCCTTAAGCTGATCGATCTCTTTCTGATAGATTGCTTTATCGGAATCACTTACGGTAAAAGTATTTGATGCCGCAAGAGCAAGTTCTCTTATCCTCTGAAGGTAATCAGTTACATCTCCGAGTGCGGAATCCTGAATCTTGATAGCATCTATTCCGGAAGAAATATTATCGGATCCCTGCTCAAGTCCCCTTGTCTGGGCATCCATCTTTTCGGATATGCCAAGTTCAGCAGCACCATCCGCTGCACTCTGAAGTGCCTTACCACTTGCTATCTTTCCATATAAAGGCTGATAGGAGCCTGTTGACACACCGTTAACACTCATGACTTACCTCCTTTTCAAAATAACGATCAACATCCGTGTTAATGTAAATCAATTTTTTAGATCATAAATGATCTTCCATACTTGCTCAAATTATACTACAAGATTATGTAAAACTACAATACCCGCCTTTTCAGGCAAAAAAAATCCCGAAGCATTATGCTTCGGGATTCTTATATTCATTACCGAAAGATTACTTTGCTGCCTTCTTAACAACTGCCTTCTTTGCAGGTGCTGCCTTCTTAGCGGTAGTAGCCTTCTTTGCAGGTGCCTTCTTTGCAACTGCCTTCTTAACGGTAGTAGCCTTCTTTGCAACTGCCTTCTTAGCAGTAGTAGCCTTCTTTGCAACTGCCTTCTTAGCGGTAGTAGCCTTCTTTGCAACAGTCTTCTTTGCAGTAGTAGCCTTCTTTGCAACTGCCTTCTTAGCAGTGGTAGCCTTCTTTGCAACAGTAGCCTTCTTTGCAGGTGCTGCCTTCTTAGCGGTGGTAGCTTTCTTTGCAGGAGCTGCCTTCTTAGCGGTGGTAGCTTTCTTTGCAACAGTAGCCTTCTTTGCA
>ONTX01000050.1 GCA_900320825.1 uncultured Lachnospiraceae bacterium
ACCAGCCTATCATGTGCTACTCATGTAAAGAGCCTTTCACGGCATAAGGATTTGTGGCCGGGATGGCACAGTGTGGCCGGGTAATATGGCCCCATCGACCGTTAAACATGGCCATCTGCAGGTTGATGAAACATAATGGCTTTTAGTATTAACTAGGATTTGTCAATTTAAACTGGCCCTGAGTGGCGAATATCGCCTGACGCTAACAGTTTTAGTGCATCCTTTCCGCTGCATGTACAAATCATTCAATCAGCGGACTTGTGCTTTTCAACACATAGTAGCTCTAATTCAATGTGCAAAACAAAAGCCCTCAACTTTCACAGTTGAGAGCATTTTGTTTGCTCATCGCATATCAATTAATTGGTTCAATAATCATTTCTAAAAAGCCTTGGTGTTACTTTAACTATATTTCTAGGCTTTGTTCATGATTATTAATAAAGATCCTAATTCTTTTCAAAAATAATTCTTTATCTACAAATGACTTTTCTATCCGCCTAACTGTACACTCCCAAATAACAATTGTTCGCACGCCAGTCTCAGTTAAGCGTTCTTTTATTCTCTTATCTCGTTCAACATTCTTTTTGAACTTATTAGTCCAAAAATCTACCCTTGTTTTAGGTGTATATGCATATTTGCATCCATTGTGTCTATGCCAGAAACACCCATGAATGAAAATTGCAATATTATATTTCTTTAGCCATATGTCTGGATGTCCAGGGATTTCTTTTGTATACAAACGGTATCTATATCCTTCGTGATATAGTAGTTTTCTTACAAATAGTTCTGGAGCCGTATCCTTACCCTTTATGTGCTGCATGTTTCTACGCCTTTGCTCAGGTGTAACAATATCTGCCATTTCGACTCCCAATCATAATATATTAGTCAAATACGGTTTTATTGCTTGTGCAATTACTCTTCCTAATAAAGGGGGAACAGAATTACCTATTTGCATATATGTCTTTGTATATACACCTCGAAAAAAATAATCATCCGGATAAGACTGAACTCTTGCAGCCTCTCGTGGGGTCAACCCACGTGCTTGAGTGGGATGGATATACATATTACAATCAAATTTCATGTGAGCTGTAATAGTTTTGCTCACCTTTGTTTCTTCAAGCTTATAATATTTATCTTTAAAAATACCATTTCGCCTCGAATAGGGCATTATGTCAGCAATTTTGGGATCATCAGACCGATCGCCTTGATACATACGTCCAAAAATCTCAATATCTCGATCATTATTGTATCTAGCTTTATGATTAAAAACCAAAGGTATAATACGCCCTTGATTAATGTAATCAATATAACTATTGCTTAATTTACTATTATTATGTTCAATCAAAAAACCTGACTGTGCAGATCCTTGTTCAGTTGCATTCTTTCTTCGAGATGCTGCCAACGGTCTCAACGAATATAATGCATCAGAGAGAACATATTCTGGTATTTTTTTTGATATTGCGTAAATATCATTGAAGATCTGAACATTATCAATGCCCTGGCAATTTCCAATATAAATCAATCTTTCTCTGTTTTGTGGAACACCAAAATCCTTGGCATTCAACACATGACACTCGACTGAATACCCTATTTTTCGATAGTCCTCTTTGACCTGTTCCGCAACAGCAAGCATCCCCTTAACGTTTTCCATGACAAAGAAACGGGGTTTTATACGACGGACAATCTCAACAAAGCTTTTGTATAAATGATTTCTGGGATCATCAATTAGCCGCTGCCGATTAGCCATGCTAAAACCTTGACATGGGGGCCCGCCAATTACAATATCAATAGCTTTTCCATCTATTAATTCTTCAAGACGGTCAACAACTTCTCTAATATCACCCATAACAATATGATTTCTCGGCGTTTCAGGATGATTATGTGCATAAGTATCTACACAACAAGGTTCAATGTCGTTAGCTAACGCGGTAGTAAACCCCTCTTGCGTAAAACCAAGAGAAAGCCCCCCTGCGCCGCAAAACAAGTCAATCATTTGAAGAGCAGATGTATCAGCTTTTCTCCTTTTGTCCAATATAAAGGTGTTGCAGTACTTTCTTACTACACAGGTTTCACAGGTCCTTTCATTCTCATCACAGGAGCCCGAAAACTTTAGTAACGCTGCTTGAAATTTGGGCATGTTCTTTGCCGCATGTAAATACGCTTTTGCTCTGTCTTGTAAATACTCTTCGTCCACTGTTACGGTCAGTCTATTGAGAAGGCCAGAAAAGTCTTCTGACGGCAAAGAATCCACACACATCATGCAACTGATTAGTTCGTTTAAATCACGATCAAATGCCCCCATTATTAATCCCATTCTCCTAATTCTGTCAGTGTTTTTCTAACCGAAAATGCCACAGCTCTCGATACATTTACTGTAACTGCGTTGCCAAATTGTTTATATGCCTGGCTATCAGATACAGGTATAACAAACTTATCTGTGAATCCTTGTAGTCTTGCACACTCTCTGGGTGTTAATCTACGCACTCTGTTCTTTTGAGTGACATAATTATCTTGACACGCTCTATGCATCTTTGCCATTGTAGCGCAAAGAGGTCTGGCTATTTTCAAATCAATTTCTGATTTAGCCTTATATCCTCCAGTTCCATTAGAAAGTATAGTTGGCAGAATTCTTTCTGACAAAAAATACTTTTCATCAACATCTCTTTCTAAAACATCTTGAAGGGTACTGTCTAAAGTGATTGTAGTTGGGTAAACAAACTCTGCTTGGGAATTTGCAAAGCATACAATATAAGTTCTATTCCTTGTTTGCGGAACACCATAATCAGCAGAGTTCAATACACTATCATAGACTTTGTATCCTAGATTATCTGTTAGAATTCTCTTTATTGTTCTAAATGTTCGTCCTTGATCATGCGTCTTAAGTGCACGAACGTTCTCTAATATAATAGCTTTTGGCTTGTGTCCATTGTCTATTTTGTTTTTTAAAATTTCTGCTATTCTAAAGAATAGTGTTCCACGCGCATCTTCAAACCCTAGTTGTTCTCCCATCATGCTGAATGCTTGACAAGGGAATCCACCGATCATGACATCGCAATCTGGTATTTCTGAAAACGGGATTTTACTGATGTCACCCAGAACAATTGTATGACCAAAATTCGCCTTATATGTTTGTACAGCATATTTGTCAAAATCATTGGCCCAGATCACGTCATATCCCGCATCGATAAAACCTTGATCCAGACCACCGATTCCACTAAA
>ONTX01000152.1 GCA_900320825.1 uncultured Lachnospiraceae bacterium
ATCTCGAATCCCTCAGCACCAAACATCTGTCTGAAAGCAAGACGACCGATACGGCCAAAACCATTGATTGCAACTTTTACTGCCATTTTCAATTCCTCCTAGAATTAAATGATTTAACTGACAAAATCTTTGTCAAATTTTTATCAGCCGATAGAAAACATTTTACAGTTTTCACTCCTCAAATTCAAGTAAAAACGGGCAAATACTACGGCCGAAAAATAACTTATGTTATACCTGCTTCTTGCCACACTCTGCACAGAAAGCTGATCCGGGCTCAAGCTCGGCACCGCAGAACTTACACTTGGGCTTTGCAGGGGCAGGCTTGGGCTTCTCTTCTGTCTTAACGGGGAACTTAAATCCGCACATATTACAGAAAAGGCTCTTAAGAACAACTTCGTTCTCACACTCGGGACAAGCCTTGAGGCCTTTCTCAGCAAGCTCCTCAGCTACGATGGCATCATACTTGCTCTTGATCTTGCCAATCTCGGCAATCTGATCGTTAAAAAGGGATGCTCTGGGAACCTCAGTGGGTCTCTTTCCGTTGGTGACTCCGCATGCCTTGTAGAACTTCTGTCCGAGTGCAAGATAAACGGAATCAAGTTCCTGCTTAAGCTCTTCCTTCTCGGCAGTTCTCTCGGCAGGAGATCTCTTCTCAGACGCAGTCTCCTTCTTCTCTTCCTTTACTTCGACTTCATCTTTTTCAAGTTCAGCCATTTTAAGTACCTCCCATATACTTTTATTACTGTTTGTCATCTATCCCCTCGGAGCAAAAAGCCCCTTTTACTGATGACAGCGTATCAATTATACCATTGAGTAAGATATAAGAAAAGAAATGAAAATGTAGAATATAAGTGCTAAAATATCAGCATATTTACTTAAAAATCGTTTTTCAGGGAGATACAAAATGGCAATTTTATCAGACTGTCATATGCATTCAAACCACTCACTTGATTCGGAAGCAAGCATGGAATCAATGATCCGGAAAGCCTTAGAGCTGGGCCTTGATACCATCTGCTTCACGGAACACCAGGATTTTGATTATCCATTTGAAAAATACGAAGAACTGGGTGTAGATGCCTTTATGCTTAATGCCGACTCGTATTTATATGAACTTTTGAGCATGCGCGAAAAATACAGGGATAAAATACGTATTGAATTCGGCGTGGAGCTGGGTCTTCGTACAGAAAGCGTTAAAAAGAACCTGATCTTTGCCAGAGAGCATGAATATGATTTCATAATAGGTTCGATACACCTGGTAGATGACGAGGATCCCTATTTCCCTCAGGCCTTCGAAGGAAAAACCGACGATGAAGTCTACAGAAGGTATTTTGAATCAACATATGAGAACATAAAAAAGTTCACTAATTTCGACGTTCTGGGACATATGGATTACATTTTCAGATACGGTCCCGGCGGAAAAAGAGAATACAAATATTCCGAATACGGCGAAATCCTGGATGAAATACTGAAATTCCTGATAGAGAACGAAAAGGGGATCGAGCTTAACACCGGCGGGATAAAAAAGGGAATGAAGGAATTCCACCCCTGCATGGAAGTTCTTAAAAGATATCGTGAGCTGGGAGGTGAGATAATCACCGTGGGATCCGATGCTCACAATCCCGAAAACATCGCGGACTGCTTTGACAGGGTTCCGGATGCACTTAAGGAAGCAGGATTCAAATATTACTGCATCTACGAAAACAGACTTCCCGAATATCACAAACTGTGATCACGGATAAATATCACAACAAAGAAAAGCCTGTTATGCACATCACATGCATAGCAGGCTTTTAGATTTAGCATTTAGAATATGTCAGTAGACTTAAAATAAAGAGTGAACACAATGCCGTAGTTTTGGTCAACAACAGTACCAACCTTTTCAGGATCAATGTTTGTACCGCCGCTTGTGAAACATTCATTAACATAGATGTGGCTCTGAGCAGTTGCTACATAAGCAGAGTTCTGAGTTGCAGCTGTATAATGAGAATCACAAAGTTTCCAAAAGTACATACTCTCATTAGAGCGTAAATCAGATGCGTGGTTTAAAACATTAGATACACCGTACTTGCTTGTACTGTACTTGAGAAGTGCTTTGTTCTCGCCGTAACCGTTATGCCAAGTATTGCTATTGATGATGCCTTTATTGTAAAAGGTCTTACCAACTGTCTGGGCATAATTATGTGCATAACTGTCTGCATTAAGTACATCATAACGGCATCTGTAATTTGCAAGGGCATTTAATTCGCCCTGAGTAAAAATATCTACCTCTTTATAATCGGAAAGCCCCTCTTTATTTCTGTAATAATTAACGGTTTCAAAATATGCGTCAAATGAAGGATCATAAAGTCTTAATTGAAGCGGATCAGAACTGTTTTTATTATAGGTCTTACTTGATGTTCCCGCATAACGGCTTTCAGCATATTTGATGTAATACTTTGCAAGGTTTGTACTGTTCTTATAGTCGGAAGTTGTTGAATAATTAGTTCTCATATAAGCGTGAACATTAAAATCCTTACACCCCTGACGGCCTTCGTACATGCCTATCGTGTAAAAATGATACATAAGTGCCGTTTCGTCATAATCATAGAGAAACGAAAGAGCGGGATACTTTTTCATGTAATAGTCACAGTCAAACAGATACTTACCGTATGCATCATTTAACGCCACGATAATATAATGATCCACATAGGTATTAACATCATAAGTGTTTGATGATTTATATGTATCATAGGTTTTTACCAGTTCGTTATATTCGGTTGTACTGTTAGCCTTATCCCAAATTTTGGAATCTGCAGATACGAGGCTCATGTAAGATGCAACCTGAGAATCATTTGACCAGCAATAAGTGTAATCATATTTATTCATATATGAATAACCATTGTCGAGAATCGGTGCAATGTAACCTTTTGAAATATGTGAATAATCTGCGGATGTAGTGCTTTCGGTGGAAGCATAGGAACTGACAGACTGCTTGTCCTGAATATTGTTTTCTTTATACAGGTCGGAATCTGCAAAAACGACAGTATTCATCTGAACAAAATAAGTATCGTTAAAATAAAAGGGTTTAAACATTTCAGTGGGATTATAAGAAGTCCCACTTGCAATGGCTGTAAAACTGAAAATGTGCAGCGTACCTGCAAAAGTTAAAACAGCAACTATAAAAGCCAATACTCTTTTAAATATAAATCTCTTCATATAATTTCCAATCAAATACATATAAGAAAAAATTTTTTAGGCAAAAACCCTTTATGAAAAAACTCTCATCCGGTGATCAGATGAGAGATACTATTATGATACAAATAATGATAACAAGAAGGCAGCCGCCAAAATACTTAACAGGATGAGCTTTTGCATAATCCTCTCTTCTGATATCTCTGTTATATCTGGCATTTCGTCTCATGAAATCACGATTTCTTTTTGTATAAGGATTTAATTTCTTCATATCAAACTCCTCCCAAAATCTTACTCTCTCACCTCGATCACATCATCAAGAATATAATGGAAAGAAGGTGCGGAAGCCTGTGCATTCTCGCGGTAGCCTCCGGACAAGTCAATAGTATCAGCAGGATCAAAAGGATCCGTTCCGGTGTAATCTCCCTTAAATACGATAAGTGATTTCTTTTCAAATGCATTCTTTGCAGACTGAATGGTCTCTGCAGCATCCTTGGGGGCGATGGCTGAATTGAGTTCAACGATCTCAACCCATCCTTTGTCAAAGCCTGCCCAGGCGTCGTTTCCGTTAACCTCGGCATCCACGTGAGTCTCGATCTTCTCTCCTGCAAGTACCGCTTCAACGGCAGCCATCATATAAGGTGTCCAGTTAAGTCTGGAACTGATCAAAGATGTGGTCGGTGCAACATCTGCCATAGAACGGTTATATCCAACATGATATATCCTGTGTGAAAAAGTGGATGCTTCCTCACATGCAACCGCAGGTCCGGTGGTATCGGAGTGCTGAGTGATGATCACACATCCCTCGTTTATGAGCTTTTTTGCGCATTCCTTCTCCACATGGTAATTACCCCATGTATTAACATAACGCACTTCCATGGTGGCTTCGGGAACTATTTCCCTTACACCCAGCAAAAATGCGGTATAACCGCTGATGACCTCAGCATAGGGGAATGCAGCAACACATCCGATCCTTGCATGGGAAACATCAATCTGGCCGCTTTCTATCATCTCTTTTAATTTAAGTCCCGCAACAAGACCTGTAATATATCTTCCCTGATAGATCTCACCCATAAAGTTATGATAATTTGGAAGCACGGGATCCTGATTTGCGTCTTCACATGTTGCCATGCAGAACTGGATGTCCGGATACTTTTCAGCTATCTGCTTGGCTGTCACACCGTATCCGTAACTGGTAAGGAAAATAAGATCACAGTCTTCCTTAACAAGATCCATGATAGAAGGCTCGCAGTTATCCTCGCTTACATTGTACTTTGCAACGATCTCAACTCTGTCGCCGAACTCTGAAGCGATAGCTTCCTGGGAACTTACAAAATTCATGGTATAAGGTGTACTCTCATCACCTATATATACAAAACCGATCTTTATCGTCGCATCGGTATCCAAAGGAATGCCTTCTTTTTCATACTTAATGAGGAAAGCAAGGCAAAGCATTATGACAGCTGTAAAAATAGGTACAATGAATCTCTTTTTCATATCCTGTCCTTAACTAATCTTGTAACCCAGTATCTCATCGAGTTTGCCGTCATGAGCAAGTGCGATCATGATATCTGCAATCCCCGGATCAAACTGAGTGCCCTTGCATCTTTCAAGTTCACCATATACATAATCCATATCAAGCTTTTTACGATAAACTCTGTTCTGGGTCATCGCATCAAAAGCATCGGCAACACCGATTATCCTGCCGTAAAGAGGTATGCCTTCTCCTTTAAGTCCCTCGGGATATCCGGTTCCGTCATATTTTTCATGATGATACTTGGCACCTTCAACAACATGTTCTACAAGAGTAAAATCCTTAAGGATCTCAGCACCTCTTGTAACATGCGTCTTCATAACAGCATACTCATCATCCGTAAGTTTTGCGGGTTTGTTAAGAATGCGGTCCGGTATGCCTATCTTACCTATATCATGAAGCAGCGCTGCTTTTCTTATGTTCTCACACTCTTCCTCCGTAAAGCCCAGTTCCTTTCCGATAAGTGCCGAATACTCGGATACTCTCTTTGAATGAAGGGACGTATTACCGTCCTTAGCGTCAACGGTTCGTGCAACTGCCATGATGGTCTCGTTACTCATCCTAACCTGCCGCTTTGCAACATCCACTTCTCTCTTCTGGATATCCATGGCACGTTTCATTCTGGTCCTTGCAAAAAGAAGGGTGAACCATACAATGGCGATGGATCCTACAAGAAGAATGTAAGCAACAAAACCAACAGAGTCCCAGATCGCCGTATCTCTTACAATGTGGTATTCACTCTTTTCAAGAACAACACCTTCGGAGCTGATGACTGAAATAACAAATGTATTATCACCGTAAGGAATGTCATTATACTGAACACCCGTAAAATCACTTAAGGGAATCTTAGTCTCGGCAAGGTCAACTCCGGGAAGCTGATATACTACATCAGGAGTTCCAAGCGTATAATTTATTATCTCGGGATACAGATAGATCCTGGATGAATTACGTGACATGCGAATATCAGAGCCTCTGTCAACGGCATATTCCACACCGTCGATATAGACCTTGTTAAGAAGCATTCTGTATGTTCTTCTGTCACCGGAATAATTGTTAAGATCAAGAGAATAAACGCCCTTAACACCGGAAAGATAAAGGATGTCGGAATCGGTCTGGACATTCCAGGAGTTAACGGTAAGTGCACTCATAAGCCCACGACCGGAATCGATTAGTTCGCAGTCCATATTGGGAACATCACCAAGAAGGTCCTGTTCCTCAAGAACATAGATACCTGCACTGCAGAGTACAAATCCTCTTCCGTTCTTACTTACCACATAATCATAGTTGTTGGTATAAGGGAAGTTTGCGATATAGTGAATGGTATTGTCGGAATCTATCCTGTTAAGTCCGTTGGAACAGATAGCCACAAGGCTGTTTGTTCTGGTAGCGCATATACGAAGGATAACTCCGGAACTGAGGCCGTTGTCCTCATTAAAATGATCCACAACCTTCATATCCTTAACAGTACAGATACCGTCACCGTCAGAACCAACATAAAGAGTTCCGTCGGGCTTTTCATAAATGCAAAGGACCATGGCACCGAGCCCAAGCTGTTCCATTGAGATCTTACCGGTAATACGGCCGTTTTTATAGAAAAGAAGTCCCGTATCTCCGGCACAGACTACCGTTCCGTCCTTAAGTGTCACGGAAAGTCTTACCCAGTCGCAGTACTGGCCGTTTTCGGAATTGAACTGTTCTATCTCACCGTCTTTATCAACCTTGAAAAGACCTCTTCCGTAACAGCAAACCCAGAGATTTCCGTTATCATCGGAATTAAGACATCTGATCCTGTCCGTTGCAAAAAACTCCGTAAGCTCGTTTTCAAAAGCTTTACCCGAAGAACTTATGCAGTCAAGCCCCGAGTCAGTTCCGGTATACATCTTACCGTTCCAGAAAGCGACGGAATTGACAACCTTGGAAGTAAGTCCGGCAGCTCCGTAATAATCGGTAAAAGGGGATCTGGACATACGCATGATGCCGGCTCTTGATGATGCAAACCAGAAGTTACCCTGATAATCGACAACCATGCGGTCAATGGAATTTTTGAATTCACTTAAAACGATATTTCCGGTCTTGCCGTCTGCAAGAATATATCCTACAGAACGCTCGCCGCATACAAATATGGTTCCGTCGTCGGTATATGTAAGACTGTTGATATTCTGAACATCATCAATAAAATAGGAACCGGTTTTTCTGAGCCCCGAAGTAATATCATATTTAAAGACAGTTCCGTCAGAACATCCCACATAAAGATTTCCCGCTTCATCAAAGCAACTGCAGGTGAATTTCCTGTCACCGGAATCGGACACAGCTTTTTTAATGATATTTCCGCCGTTAAGTATGAACAGGTCTCCACCATATGTTACGGAGCAGACATTACCGTTCTTGTCGGAAGAAAGATCGTGGGAATAAATTATCTCATCAAGAGTATTAGTGGCTGAAAGACCGTCCTCAAGATTGAAAACCTGTAATGAGTCAGCAGTTCCAACATAGTAAAAACCGTCACTGCCCCTCACTATACTTCTAACTGAATTGGCGGGAAGTCCGCTGCTGCGGTCTATAACGTTAACAACCTTCTCATTGATACACATGGTAAGACCGTTATCGTTGGTTCCTATCCAAAGTCTTCCTTCATCATCAACATAGAGACAGTTAACGTTTCTGACCGAAGGAAAATTCATAAAAGTAAAATCCCTGCCGTTGTAACGATAAAGACCGGCATAAGTACCTATCCAGAGGATACCGTCGGGAGTTGCGGCTATATCATTTGCCTCACCGCAGGGAAGACCGTTGTCACTGGAATAAACAGTCTGGACATAGGAATAAAATTCCATATCAAGATTGCCGCCGGTGAACATCTCATAATCGGAAACTGTTTTAGAGTCCTCATCTTCTCCCTCAGCATTTACTTTAAGTGCAAATCCTGTGATAAGCGAAGAAGGAATGATTATAAACGCAAGCAAAAGAGCTGCAAGGTTCTTTGCGGTTTTTTTCTTTTTGGATCCTGAATTACGTCCGAAAGGATGCTTAAGAACAAAAAGTAAAATATAGAAAACCTGAAGAGTTATGACTTTATCAGGAAAATCAATATAGAATTCACCAAGAAGATAGCCCGGGAAATAATGTCCCGTTTTTTCAATTATATAACCAACGACACCATCGCCCCATACATTGCCGACAGCACCGCCGTAAAGTTTATAATTAATAAGAACAGAGAGCAAAGTAGACGCAAGACTGATATTGGTACAGCAGATCATGGTATCAAAAGCAGTTTTGAAACAACCCTTGCGGGCACTTACTCCGCAGATGATACCGACCACGGCACCTACAATACCGTAGACCCAGGTATTCTCAACAAAGAGTCCGAATATAAGATTGGTGAAAAGTCCGCATAAAGCACCCTGGAAAGGTCCCAGAGCATAAGCGATGAAAACCGTGCCAAAAGAATCAAGCCAGAGAGGAAGCTCAAAATGAATAGCAAAAACCTTGCCGACAATATTCAGCAGGATAGAAAACACTGTAATAAAGGCAAGTCCGTAGGATGATTTTGTCATCCGGACCAAAGAATCATGTATAATTTTTTGCATTAACCGTCCCCATAATCAAAATACAATCAGCCAACTATTTATTATAGCTATTCTTATAATATTATGTCAACTATACGAGGGCTTTAAATTCCCGAAATATCAACAACTTTGGCAACATCTCCGCACACGGTAAACTTCACATTAAAACCCGCATATGAGATCCCGTATATCCTTTCGGGATCCTCATGATAGGAAGGCCTTGGATCAAGGCTTAATATCTCCATAAGCCCCTCAGCTTTATCCTCGGGGATGATTTCCAAGAGGTCATCAGGAATCTCAACCTTCAGGAGGCTTATGTTTTCCGCCCTCTCCTGGGCAAAACCTCCCCTTGCATCGGGGTATGAATCCGCATAGGGCAGATAAGGCTTTATATCATAGATAAGGGTTCCATCCATCATATCAGCACCGGATACTTCAATTACAGTCTGCTTACCCGATGCATCTATCCTCTCGATCTTTACACAGGAAAGCCCGATGTGATTGGGTCTGAAAGGGGACCTTGTGGCAAACACCCCCACATAAGTATTACCTCCAAGTTTTGGAGGCCTTACTTTTGCCCTGAACTTTTCATCTTCCGGAACATCGAATTTCCACAGGACCCAGATCCTGTCATATCCTTCCAGTCCCTCAAAAGCCTGGGGATCGGAATATTTTTCATCGAAAACGATCTTCCCCATCAGATGAGGTGCCAAATGGCTCTGACGGGGAAGACCGAATTTTTCGGGAAGAGCAGATTTAAAATGAGCTATGATCTCCATCACGTATTATTAATTCTTAGCAGCCTTTTCTTCAGACTGGCCGTTCTTCTTAAGAAAATAAGCAAGTGCAATAATAAGAACAACACCGGTAACAAGAGGAACCACAGGGTTCTTGGAATAACCGGCTACAAAATAACAGATGCATGAAACAACCGCACAGGTAAGTGCATAAGGAAGCTGTGTGGATACGTGGTTAAGGTGATTACACTGGGCACCTGCGGAACTCATTATGGTAGTATCCGAAATAGGTGAGCAGTGGTCTCCGCAAACGCTTCCTGCCATACATGCGCTCATGGAGATGATCATCATGGTATTATCAACACCTGCAAAAATGCTTACTACGATTGGGATAAGTATTCCGAAGGTTCCCCATGAAGTTCCTGTTGAGAATGAAAGGAATACTGCAATGAGGAAGATGATCGCAGGAAGAAGACTTACAAATCCTGCAGCCGAGCCCTCAACAAGACCTGCAACGAATTCCTTTGCACCGAGAGAATCGGTCATTGCCTTAAGGGACCAGGCAAATGTAAGGATGAGAATGGGAGCGACCATGGACTTAAAACCTTCGGGGAAGCACTGCATGCACTCATTAAATGAAAGAACCTTTCTTACAAGGTAAAGGATAAGAGTGATCACAAGTCCGAAGAAGGAACCGAAAACAAGTCCTACGGAAGCATCGGAATTTGCAAACGCCTCAATAAAGGAAGCACCCTCAAAATATCCGCCGGTGTATATCATGC
The DNA here is from genome assembly GCA_900320825.1 of uncultured Lachnospiraceae bacterium. Taxonomy (GTDB): domain Bacteria; phylum Bacillota; class Clostridia; order Lachnospirales; family Lachnospiraceae; genus AC2028. The sequence continues at coordinate 9,791 of ONTX01000152.1, forward strand.
CGATAACGCAGCAGACAACAAGAGCGATAACAGGGATTACAAGATCGATAACTTTACCCTTTGAATTCTTCTTCTCTTCAGTTTCGTTTCCTGCTTTTTCACCTGATGTAAAAAGATCATTATTTACGATGGCATTTCTTTCATGAACTTCCATGGGTCCGAAATCTTTTCCGGTTACCGCAAGCGAGATCATCATAACGATGGTAAGGATGGCATAGAAGTTATAAGGAATGGTTGATATAAAAAGTGCGATACCATTCTCCTGTCCGGGAACAAATCCTGAAACAGCTGCAGCCCAGGATGATACGGGAGCAATGATACATACGGGAGCTGCGGTAGCATCAATCAGGTACGCAAGCTTTGCACGTGAGATATTGTGCTTATCGGTAACAGGTCTCATGACAGAACCAACGGTAAGGCAGTTAAAATAGTCATCAATGAAGATGAGAACGCCGAGAGCAACAGTTGCAAGCTGAGCTTCTACCCTGTTCTTGATATGCTTTGAAGCCCAGTCTCCGAAAGCCGCACTTCCGCCTGCCTTATTCATAAGAGAAACCAGAGTTCCCAGGATCACAAGGAAAATAAGGATACCGACGTTGTAAGAATCAGCAAGGGATGCAATGATCCCATCACAGAAAACATGATTGACGCATCCCTCAAAGCTGTATCCCGAGTAAAGGAGTCCTCCTGCAAGTATTCCAATAAAAAGAGAACTGTAAACTTCCTTGGTGATAAGAGCAAGGACGATGGCTATAATGGGCGGAACAAGTGCCCAGGGGGACTGCTGTACTGTCTCTGCATCAGTCACAAATGCGGCAATGACGATGACAAGTACAACGATGGTAAGAGCAATGATACTGATCGTTTTTTGAAATTCTTTATTCTTTTCACTCATAACAGTATTCCTTTCGGAAAAAGATTAGCATTTAGACGCCAAATAGATTATATATCAACGATTTAATTAATTAAAGGATTAAATCAGACTGTGCAAAATGCCATAATACACAAAAAAGACAGGTCATACCTGTCTTTTTTGATTGATTGAAGGGAGGTTTTATTTCATTTTTTATCATTAAGGTTTATTTTGCTATAACGGTTCCGTCTTCTCCGGAGTATACGGGGATAGTCTTCTCAGCTGCAGCGTACTGACTTAAGATATCATCCTTTTTTACATCCGAAAGTGCCTTTCCGATATCGAGAGATGTTATATCGGAAGTTGAACCGATAAGTTCGAAATCATCCTTTTTGTTAAAAGAAAGAGATACATCTTCAAGTCCAAGAAGTCTCTGCTTTTTTACATCAGCTTCATTTACGGATCCCGCAACCTGTTTGGAAGATTCACCGTCAGCTGTTTTATCAGCCTTAACCGCATCATCCTGTGCGGGAGCACTGTTAATAAGCTCCGAGCGAAGCTTGGATACACTGTAGTCATTATAATGAGTTAAATAGTCAAATCCGTTTCCTATTCTCATTTTAACCTCTCAGGTTATACAAAAAAATTTCTCTGTGAAATATATATCGACAGAGAAATTTTTTGCTTTAGATATAATATTATTAAAAAATAATTAATTATTCAGATTATCACTTCTTACCGATGAATCCCTTAAGTTCATCCATGAAGGAATCCACATCCTTGAACTCTCTGTAAACCGAAGCGAATCTTACATATGCAACGGCATCCAGGTCCTTGAGCTTTCTCATAACGATCTCACCGATTACCTGTGAAGGAATTTCCTTATCCTCAAGCTGGCTGATCTCGTTTTCTATCTCATCAACAAGCTGTGTGATCTGGGCTGCGCTTACAGGTCTCTTGTGACAAGCTCTGAGTACACCGGACTCGATCTTTGCCCTGTCATACTGCTCTCTGTTATTATCCTTCTTGATAATGATAAGAGGAATGGTCTCCACCTTCTCATAGGTGGTAAAGCGCTTGTTGCACTGATCACAGATCCTTCTTCTTCTGATGGAATAATTGTCATCTGCAGGTCTTGAATCGATAACTCTGGTATCATCGCTTCCGCAATAAGGACACTTCATTTGCTTCTCCTTGCTCTAAACATTTATCAGTCTTGGTAGGACTCCCAGTTCTTAGCGGCTTTCTCCCATTTATCGGGATCTTCTGCAAGCTTGTCATTCATCCAGCTTACAGCATCCGTAACACCGTCTTCATCAAAGGAAAAAACTTCACTTTCCTTAAGTTCTTCCGGAGTTGTAATGAAATTAAAAGGTCCGGGCCAAATCGTGCACAGCAGCTTATCAACACTTACAGACTCTCCGCTGCCTAATTCTGAGGTTTCCGTTTTCTTTTCAAGTCTGTATCTCATGCCTCCGCATGAACCCGAAAAATCCGATTTTTTTAAAAATCCCATCGGAAGGATATCTTCTATCTTAACAAGATTCATAATTCAAAATATAAAAATTATTTGTCGCCGTCGTCTGTATGCTTCTTCTTAAGGAAATCGGGAACTTCCATACGAATCTCAGTAACGGTGCTCTTAACAGGAGCTCCGGGGCTGGGAAGAGGATTTGCATTGGGTGCAACGGTTCTCATGGGAGCAGGTGCGGAAGGCGAAGGAGTTGTGCCTTTAGCAGGACCTGCACTGTAATCAACAGAATCGGGTGAAGGAATATTTGCGGTTCCGAATTTGTTCGAAACAGGTACGGGACGGGGAACAAATCCGCTGGGAACATACGCATCCTTAATACCGGTTGCGATGATGGTAACACTGATCTTCTCTCCGTAGCTCTCATCGGGTCTCATACCAAGGAAGAACTCAACTCTGTCGCCGATGATATCACCAAGGTAACCCTGGATCTCTTCAACGTCACCCATGGTAACGTTACCCACAACGTTAACGATAACAGCCTGAGCGGAATTGATCTTGGAATCAAGAAGCTTACTTTCTACAGCAGCCTTAACAGCAGCCTCAGCTCTTCCTTCTCCCTCAGCCTCACCGATACCGATAAGTGCGGGGCCCTTGCCCTTCATTGCTTTCTTTATATCAGCAAAGTCAAGGTTAAGAAGTCCGTCTTCATTAATTATATCAGTAATACCTCTTACTGCCTGTTTAACAATTTCATCTGCAAGCTTGAACATTTCCTTAATAGGAGTTGATTTGCTTGCAAGATTGAAAAGCTTGTCATTGGGAATGATGAGCATAGTATCAAGGCTGTCACGGATCTCAGCGATACCCATCTCTGCATTCTCACGTCTTACAGCTCTCTCCAGCTGGAAAGGAGTGGTCATAACACCGACGGTGAGGATTCCCATGTCATAAGCTTCACGTGCAACAACAGGAGCCGCACCTGTACCGGTACCGCCTCCCATTCCGCATACTATAAAGAGCATATGAGCATCTTTGATATGCTCTCTGATATCGTCAATACTTTCTTCGGCAGCTCTTCTGCCCACTTCGGGATCGGCACCTGCGCCGAGACCCTGTGTTTCCTTTTCACCGAGAGGAACCTTAGTAGATGCAAGAGAAAGTTCAAGATCCTGAAGATCGGTATTCATTGCTACAAACTCTACACCGGTAACACCATCTTCTATCATTCTGTCTACAACATTATTACCGGCACCACCGATTCCAACTACAACTAATCTTGCTTTTCCGCTTGGTTTAGTGGATTCTTTTATTCCTATCAAGGTCTTTCCCTCCTAAATGTACTCATGTGCACACAAGATACTGTATAATCATAGACCAAATGTGCGTATATTTCAACTATATTTTGAATAACAGTAGTTTTTGAATTAAATTATGCAAAATTTACTTTTTTACTCGTCCGGGGTGAAAACATAAATACCTTCCGGGTTGTATTCTTCCATATTTAACACTCCGCTTCTCGATTCAACTTTCTCAAGGAACTTTTCAAGAAGCATTACCTTATCTTCAATCCCCTGTGAATCGGTTCCAAGATCCACTCTCACACTTCCGAAATAAACCGTGACCTTACCGTTTTCATGGAAGTGTATCCTGTCGGCGGTCAGATTATATTTTGCAAGGAGCTTGGTAAGATCCAGGGTTCTTGCGAAAATATCCGTTTCATCGGCAGTAAGAGGTTTTCCAATCTGAATACCCGAAAATGAAAGACCAGTAACCTGGGGTATTCCTTTGGTAAGAACATCGGAACTTTCCACTACCGTCCCATCCTTATCAAAATAAATATATCTGTCCAGATACCTTACGTATCCTGCAAGTGCTTTTTCGAAAACTCTTATCCTTATGGATTCATTACCGACTACCTCCACCGTTATGGCATCCACAAAAGGTACATCGGTGATCTTTTTATTTTTATATTTCCAGGAAAGAACAATGGAGTTATCACCGAGGAATCCGGTCATTACTTTGTCGATTATTTCCTGATTTGTGTAGTGAGTGTTACCGTCTACATATATCTGCGCGGGATCAACTCTGTACATCTCAAGGAAATATGCAATGCCCATTACAATGGCGAAAACTATCAGGAAGACGAGCAGGGGAATCATTATTTTTCTGATCCCAAAGCCCTTACGGGCGCTCATGAATTACCTCTTTCCGCCCTGTTCTTTCTGTCCACATTAAGAACAAGTCCGACTTCAGTAAGAAGGAAAAGCGCCGAAGAACCGCCGTAACTGATGAAGGGAAGTGATACTCCCGTATTGGGTATCGATCCGGTAACAACGGCAATATTCAAAATGATCTGGATCGCAAAGTGCGCCATGACGCCGCATACTATAAGGAATGAAAATCTGTCCCTGGTATTTCTTGCGATAAGAAACATTCTGTATATCATAAGTGCAAACATGATCATTAGAGCTATGGCACCTACAATTCCAAGTTCTTCGCAGATAACCGCAAAGATCATATCGTTGTGAGGCTCGGGAAGGACCGATATCTTCTGTGCACTCTGTCCGAGACCTTTTCCGAACCATCCTCCGTTACCTATTGCATAAAGTCCCTGAAGCATCTGGTGTGCGGATGTCTCAGTTGAATTCTCGGGATGGATCCATGCCGAAACTCTTGTAAGTCTGAAGGAACCTTCCGACGCTGAATCATTGGATGCAACATATGCAACCACGGCTCCCGCTACTCCAAGTCCGCAAAGTGCGAGCAATATATATTTCTTGTAATCCGCAGATGCAACAAAACACATTACATACGAGATCAAAAATACGATAAGCGCAGAACTGAGGTTATCGGTAATTCCGTAAATAAGTGCAGAGACAAAAGCTGATGATCCTACGCAGATTGCAAATCCCAGCCATGATGTGATAACACTGTTACCCATAGTATTGATCATAGCTGCAAGATAAAGGATCATGAAAAGCTTGGTAACCTCTGCAGGCTGAAGGCTTCCGCCGATGACAGGTACCTGTATCCATCTTCTCGCACCGTGTGATTCGATTCCGAAAGGATATACCAGGAATATTACCGCAATAGCGATACCCAAAAACCAGAACCTGAATCCTTCAAGTTTTTTAAGAGGAATAAATGTAGCTAAAACCATTGCGATCAGACCGAGAAGATCGGATGTAACCTGCTTCTTGCAAAAGTAAGCGGAACTTCCCCAGTCTCTCATGGCAACATAAGAAGATGCGGAATAAACCATAAGAAGACCAAAGCCTATCAAAAACAAAACGATAAGCAAAAGGTTCATGTCAACACTTGTCTCAAGGAAACGTCCGAGGCTTATGGGATGATCGTTATAATTTCCGAAGTTTCCTCTTAAGATATCGTGATCTTTTCTATTCGGTTTTGCGCCTTTTGAATTGGACATCTTTTAATATCAGTTCTCAGTGGGTTTCCCCGTTGTCTGTGTATCTGTTGCAGTTTCTGTTTGTGAATCAAGATTCTCGTTAACGGGAATACTGTCATCGAGTATGTTGGAACTTTCTGTAGCAAGTTCACCGGTATCCGGATCATACTGCTTTCCATCAGGACCTACTCTGTAACCTGTATTAGGATCTATGGGATATGTCATCCATCTCGGATAAACATTTGCAGTCTCACCGGTAGAGTCCGTTATCTCTTTAACTTCAACCTCTTCGTAGGGATCTTCTTCAGATTTGTCTGCATCCTGATCTGCATTTGCCTGTGAATACTTAAGAGTATTTTCAAGCTGCTTTTCTTCAAGATACTTGATCTCGTCATCAGTAAGAGGCTCGGTCATATATATTCCCATATAGGGAAGAACTTCCTGAAGTATATCCCTGCAAAGAAGGCATGCATATTTAACATTATCCTGCTTTGCAAAATTGGGTCTGTCGATAACCACATAGATGGCGATCTGGGGATCATCAGCGGGAGCAAATCCCATGAAGGAAATAACGATCTGTCCTGTCTCACGGGGAATGGTCTGTGCGGTACCGGTCTTACCACCGATGGCATATCCGAAAGGTCTTGCGTTCTTACCGCTTCGCCTTGTACCGCCCTCTTCCATAACCGTTGCCCTGCAGTACTGTCTTATCTTTTCCGAAACGGATTCGGATACAGTCTGCTTTAATACTCTGGGCTCGATGGTCTCTATAACCGCACCTGATGAATCGGTGATCTGTTTTACTATATGAGGCTCATAATAATAACCGCCGTTAATAAGTGAACAATAACCGGTTATCATCTGGATCATGGTTGCGTTGAAGTTCTGACCAAAAGAGTTTGTAGCAAGGTCAACCGCACGCATTGATGTTGAATTATAAACAAGTGAATCGGTTCTTGATTCTCCTGCAAGATCGATATTGGTCTTAAGTCCGAGATTGAAAATTCTCTGATACTTGCACATGTTCTGAGTTCCGAGAGCCTGTGCGATCTTCATGAGTGCAACATTACAGCTCCATGCAATGGAATCCTGTACGCTTACAACACCGTCTCCGCCGGAATCGTATGTATGGCATTTGATATTGTAATCGGAAACCTGAAGTGATCCGTTACAGGTATATACCTCGTTACCGGTTATAACACCGCAGTCAAGAGCAGCCGCAACAGTGAAGGGCTTAGCAGTGGAACCGGGTTCGTATGTGTAGCTGATGCACTGGTTTTTCCAGAGGTTATAGAGATTGACATTGATCTGGTCCGGAGTCATCTCATCGATCATCTCCTGAGTGATGGTATCCGGCGTCTTCTTATACTCTATATATCCGCCCGCATTGGTTATGGCTTCATAATAATTGCATCCGATAAGTGGATCGGTGCTCATATAATTTGAAGGATCATAAGTAGGAAAATCAGACATTGCAAGGATCTCACCCGAGTCAATGTCCATAATGATGCATCCTATATTCTCTGCACCGTTACCCTTACGGTAGTTATCTTTATAGGTTTCGTTGAACTCGCTTAACTTATCTTCAACTATCCCCTGAATGGTAGCATCAATTGTTGTATGAATGGTATACCCGTCAACAGCAGGTTTGATGGTCCTTTCAAGGGACGCATCCTCATTCTGATATCCGTACTCTCTTCCGCTTGTACCTGTCAGAACAGATTCATAATACTCTTCAAGACCGTACATTCCGCCTGAATTGGTATTTCCGGTAGTGTATCCTAAAATGGTTGAAGCTCTGTTTCCGAGAGGATAAACTCTCTTATACTCTTCTTCAAAAGTAACACCCCTGACATAAGAATTACTTTCCTGGATGTTCAGAAATTCACTGATCTCACCGTAGGAAAGTCTCTTCTTAAGTACTCTGTAATGGTTGGATGTATTGTTTAAAACAAAAGAACGAAGCTCGTTTATATTGATATCGGGGAAGCACTGACCGAGTGCGTTAAGTGTGGGCTCTAAATATCTGTTATCGTCATATGTGGTCATGACCGAAGGATCAACGATGAGATTATAGACCTTTTCACTGGTTGCAAGTATCGTACCCTTACAGTCAACGATATCCCCTCTTTTGAAGGGGATTATCATTGAGTCATATCTTTGGTTGGAAAGTACTATTCTCCTGTAGTCTTCTCCGTGATCTTTAACGATCTTTATAAGCCTTATGCTGAGGGCTACGAGTATGATCAGGAGCATCCCGAAAAGCATACCCAGTTTCAAAACTCTCGTCTGCCTTGCGGAATAAGTACCTTTAACTTCCTTTTCTTTTTTATTGTTCTTTGACCTTCGTCTTAATTTTGCCATCAGATCAGTTTCCGTATCTTCTCATGTAATCGCCTGCTTCGCTTGAATAAAAGATTATCTGTCCCTCATCAGCGTATGTCATGCCAAGCTCTCCTCTTGCGATTGCCTCAACGGTGTTGAGATCCACACTTGCCATGATACGATTATACTCCGCATCGTTACGAGATGTCATGGTGCTGAGCTGAGATCTCTTGGAAGTAACACTGGTGCTCATCTCATTAAGACGGCTTCTGAGCGATACATATGAGACCATCATATATGCAAGAAGAATGAATGAAGCAAAAGCAAGGCTTACCGCAAGTACGTTTGAAAAAGAAATGGCTCTGATCTGAACCTTCTTTCTGCGTACCTTCTTATGCTCGATGGGACGGACATAAGGTCTTGCGGGTGCTTCCTTTCTTACTGTATTCCCCTGTACAAAATCTGAATATGAAGTTCTGATTTCCATCTTGTTTCTCCCCTCTCTTTAATCGAAGATTCCGTTCTTCAAAGAGTTTTTGGATCATTTTGTTTTTTCAAATACCCTTAGCTTTGCGCTTCTGGATCTTGGATTACTTTCTATTTCCTCATCACTTGGTATGATGGGCTTTCTTGTTATGTTCTTCCCCTTTGATACCTTTCCGCATACACACTTGGGAAAGTTCGGCGGGCATGTACATGGATTTTCGAATCTCTTAAATGCGTTTTTTACTATCCTGTCTTCCAATGAGTGGAATGTTATGATGCAAAGCCTTCCGCCGGGATTAAGAAAATCCGTCATTTCCTCAAGTGATCCCTCAAGTACATCAAGTTCTTCGTTGCAGGCTATCCTCAGTGCCTGGAATGTCTGTCTTGAAGGGTGTCCGCCGCTTCTGAACTTTGCAGGGATCGAATCTTTTATGATCTCATTTAATTCAAAAGTGGTTTCGATCTTCTTTACGGCTCTTGCTTTTACGATGTTTGCGGCAATCCTTGATGCAAATCTTTCTTCGCCGTATTCCTTAAGGATCCTTGTTATCTCATCTTCAGGATATTCATTTACTATCACCGAGGCTGTCAGTTCTTTTCTGGTATCCATCCTCATGTCAAGAGGAGCATCGTAGTTGTAGGAAAAACCTCTTTCACCGTTATCGAACTGCCAGGAGCTTACGCCAAGATCAAGTAATATTCCGTCGAGTCCCGTGACTCCCATGCTTTTCAGTATCCCCACCGCGTTCCGGTAATTGTCCCTGATGATTGTCACTTTGTCATTAAAGGGCTTTAGCCGTTCTGTAGCGGTTTTGATGGCATCTTCATCCTGATCCGTTCCATACAGATGACCATCTGTCAATTTGGAAGCTATTAAGGAGGAGTGGCCCGCTCCGCCGAGAGTTCCGTCCAGGTAAATCCCGTCGGGGCGGACCATCATGAACTCGATTGTTTCTTTTGGAAGTACGGAGGTATGTGCAAATTCCATATCTTAAATGTTGATTCCTCTTTCAAAGAGGCTCTGTGCTGCGTCTTCGGGACTTACATCGCCGTTAACTTCTCTCCACTTAGCACTGCTCCAGACTTCAGCTCTTCCGTCTGCCGTACCTACTATGGTGACTTCCTTCTCAAGTCCCGCATATGCGATAAGCGCTGCCGGTACAAGCACTCTTCCGTGGGCATCTATCTCAACCCTTGAAGCTCCGGATCCGAAAAATCTCTTAAGATTTCTGGATGCCTGATCCATGCTTGGAAGTTCCTTTAACTTACGGGAAAATTCTTCCCATTCTTCATCCGTATATATGACCAGACATCCGTCCAGTCCCTTTGAGATCACAAAAGCATCGCCTAAAACATTTCTGAATTTGGAAGGAACTGACATACGGCCCTTGGCGTCAATTGTGTGATTGTATTCGCCGATAAGACCGGTCATTTTTGCTCCTTTCCCTTCAAATGGCGTATTTTCGCGGGTTTCAGGACTTTTTTATAAAAAAACAAAACCGATAAATATCCCACTTTATGGGGTATTTATCCCACTTTTTCCCACGAACAAGTTAATAATACATAAAAAATGGGAACAATGCAAGGTTTTTTTGAACTTTTTTTATAATTTGTTTGGGGTAAAATGCACAAAGAAAACCCCCGAAACAATATTTCGGGGGTAAAAATAGACAAAGTACAATATTTGGTGATTTTAAGTCAATAAGACGACATAATGTGGGAAAATTGGCTTATTTTGTGGCTTTTTCAGATTCTTTAGGATCATCTTCGGATTTTACGTCCATTTCTTCCGGAACAGGCACCAAAACCGAGGGATCATATTTAATATTTTGCAATTTACCTTTAGAGATAAGAACCCTGACAATGATATCTCCGGCAATACTTCCTATGAGCATTACCAGGGCAAGAACCTGGGAAACCGCAAGAGTAGTTCCGGGGATCAGGAGTGTATCGGTGCGGATCCCTTCTATCCAGAAACGTCCGATACCGTAACCTGCAAGGTACCAGAAGGAAATCTCGCCGAAAAAGCGCCTTTTTTTCATAAATGTGACCAGGAGGATCAAAACACCCAGATTCCATAAGCTTTCATAGAGGAAAGTGGGATGAACGCTTATAAAGTTCTCTCCCGCTCCTATATGGGCTGCGATATTATCGCTGATATCCCGGGCTCTGACCGCATCTATGGGAAGACGCATGGCAAAGATGTTATCGGTATATTCTCCGAATACCTCTCTATTGAAGAAATTACCCCATCTGCCTACAGCCTGGCCAAGAATCAGACCGCAAAGTCCGTAATCCAGCATGCGCAGAGGGGAAAGTTTTTTGATCCTGCAGAAAATATAAACACTTAAGAATGCGGCAATGACACCGCCGTATATGGCAAGACCGCCCTGCCTGATATTTAAGATCTGAATGGGATCGTTCTTATAATAATCCCAGGAAAAAATAACATAATAGATACGTGCGCCAAGCACGCCGAAAAAGACTCCGTAGATGAAATAATCCCAGATATAATCTGTCTTCCAGCCCTCTTTTTTGGCAAGATGAGCAGCCATTACACCGCCCAGGAACATTCCCGTAACTACGCATATGGCATAAAGCATGATCTCTACGCCGAATACGTGGAAGCTCTGTGGAACATTCTTAAGATATATTCCGAGATTCGGAAATGCGATGTCTTTGATTCCCATCATACATTAAACCTGAAGAGGATTACGTCGCCATCCTGAACCACATACTCTTTTCCTTCAACACGGACGATACCCTTTTCCTTCGCTGCTGCGATAGATCCGTTATCAAGAAGATCCTGATAATTGATAACTTCCGCCTTGATGAATCCGCGCTCGAAATCGGTATGGATCTTACCTGCTGCCTGGGGAGCCTTGGTTCCCTTCTTGATGGTCCATGCACGGCACTCATCCTCGCCTGCGGTCAAAAAGCTCATAAGACCCAGAAGGTCATAGCTGGCTCTTACAAGTTTCTCAAGTCCGGACTCCTTAAGGCCGAGGGCTTCAAGGAATTCTTTCTTCTCCTCATCATCAAGTTCTGAGATCTCCTCTTCTGTCCTTGCCGAGATAACGAATACTTCGGAGCCCTCAGACTTTGCAAACTCGCGAACCTTCTTAACCTGTTCGTTATTAGCTCCGTCATCTGCAAGATCGCCGTCTTCTACATTAGCTGCATATATAACGGGCTTGTCGGTAAGAAGATTGAACTCCTTACGATACTTGATCTCATCCTCATCTTCCGTAACAAGGCTTCTTGCTGCTTTATTTGCCTCAAGGTGAGCCTTGAATCTTTCAAGCAGGTCAAGTTCCTTAGCTGCGGTCTTGTCCATTCTCGCGGTCTTGGCAACCTTGGCGATACGCTTCTCAAGAACTTCAAGATCCGCAAAGATAAGCTCAAGATTAATGGTCTCTATATCCCTGATGGAATCAACGCTTCCGTCTACATGGATAACGTTGTCATCATCAAAACATCTAACAACATGAACGATGGCATCAACCTCACGAATGTTTGCAAGGAACTGGTTTCCCAGACCTTCACCCTTGGATGCACCTTTAACAAGTCCCGCGATATCAACGAACTCTATGGTTGCGGGAGTAACCTTCTTCGTATTATAAAGTTCTCCGAGCTTTTCAATCCTCTCATCGGGAACAGCTACAACGCCCACGTTGGGATCTATGGTACAAAAAGGGAAGTTCGCAGCCTGCGCTCCCGCCTTTGTTATAGAATTAAAAAGTGTGCTCTTTCCTACATTGGGAAGACCGACTATGCCTAATTTCATTTTTCTTATATCTCCTTAACAACGCTCAAATCAGCAATAAAATATTCTACACTAACAGCGGTTTCTTTTCAACGTTGATGAGATTTATAAATATCAATGTTTTTTTCATATTCATATCAATGTAATTTTATCCTTTGGAAGCATTTCTATAAGCATCGCTTCAAGCAGTTCGGGATATATCGGTTTGGTGAGATAGTCTGTAAACCCTGCAGAGATATACTGTTCCCTTGCTCCCGAGATAGCATCCGCCGTAAGACATACTACAGGCGTATCATGATTGGGACCATCCATCTGCCTGAGTTCATGCAGCGTTTCGATACCGTCCTTTCCCGGCATCATATTATCAAGGAATATAATGTCATAGGTCTTTTCGGATGCTTTCTTCAGACATTCGTCCCCGCTTTCCGCTGTATCTGTCTGAATCTGTGTATTCTTAACGAGAAGCTGGAATACCTTAAGATTAACCTTGTTATCATCAACAACAAGAACATTAACCCCCGGAGCGTGGAGTTTTTCTTTGTATTTTTCTCTGGTCTTCTGTCTGTCTTTGTAGGACTGTTCATAATCACCGATCTGATCCCAGACAACAACCTTTTGTTCAAGGTCAAAAGAAAATGTTGAACCCTGTCCGTATACGCTTTCTACTTCAAG
>ONTX01000054.1 GCA_900320825.1 uncultured Lachnospiraceae bacterium
CTGATGTTAAGACAATAGCCCGAAGGTTTATGTTTGATTCAAATCTAGAAGCCGGATCGAGTTATGCCCAATACGTAGGTGATTCAGATACGTGGGGACGATTGATACTTTATACGCCGGCAAGATTGTTTTACGGAATGTTTGCACCTCTTCCATGGGAATGGAGAGGGATTGCGGATGCAATCACGTTTTTTTTAAATTCCCTTTTTTATATGGTCGTATATTTTGTTGCCATTGTGGATGTTTTCCGGAAAAAATATTGGAAAAATTTTAACAAGTTGTTTTTTGTAATGCTTATTTGTTCGTCCGTTATGGTTGGATGGGGCAGCGTGGCTTTCGGAACGGCAATAAGACACAGGGACAAATTCTTTCTTTTGTTTGTAATTCTGATGGCGCTTGAATTGAGGGGTAAGGATAAAGGTCTTCTCATTGAAAATACTGATAGTAAATGTTAACGGCAAAAACAGCAGTACAGGTAATATTGTATACAGCGAATATAAATATTTAATAAATAAGGGACATAGTGCACTTGTTTGTTATGGCCGTGGGCCTTTAATAGAAGAAGATGGCATCTGTAAATTCGGCATTGATGCGGAGACAATCGTTCACGCAGGTTTGGCAAGGCTGACAGGTTATAACGGATGCTTTTCGCCGGTATCGACATATCGCCTCATTGAAATTATAAAGAGATTCAAACCTGATGTCATACACGTTCACGAGATCCATGCCTACTTTTTGAATATCAGGCCCTTTTTTGAGTACATTTATTCTGCCGGAATAAAAGTAGTCATGACGCTTCACTGCGAATATGATTACACAGGTAAATGCGGACATGCCAATGAGTGTACCGGTTTTGTCACCGGTTGTGGAAATTGTCCGGACATAAGGAATTATCCCAAAAGCCTTTTCTTTGATCATACGGCGGAAATGTGGGCTGAAAAGAAAAGGCTGTTTTCAAAAATCAATCCTGCTGTGATCGTCCCCTCGGAATGGATGCAGGAAAGAGTTAAAAAGTCTTTTTTGTCCGATATGAAGGTTAAAATTGTTCATAATGGTATCAATACGAGCATATTTAATATTCGAGACAGCAGCCGTCTGATCAGGCAAAGGCATAATATTGACAGTGAAAAAAAAATCCTGCTTGGTGTCGCCCCCAAAATCATGAGTGAGCATAAGGGCGGAAATTGGATGCTCAGACTGGCAAAGGAGTTGAAAGAAACAGTTCATCTGATAATGATAGGCGTTTCGGAAAGATTTGCAGCCGAAGATAATGTGACCTTAATTGGAAGAATATCCGACGGAGAGAGCTTGTCAGAGTATTATTCCGCGGCTGATTTGTTTCTTATATGCAGTAAAAAGGAATCCTTTTCGCTTACCTGTGCAGAGGCTTTGGCATGCGGCACTCCTGTGGCTGGATTCAGGGCCGGGGCGCCTGAAGGGATATTCAGCGAACCTTATGCAGTATTTACCGAATATGGAAATATGGAAAGTTTAACAGAAACAGTTTCAGACAGACTTAAGGAGCAGATATCTCCCGAAAAAATAAGAGAATATGCTGTGTCTAATTTTTCAAATGAGAGTATGTGCCGGGGATATGAAGAAGTGATCAGATCTTTTGCGGTATCAGGGGATTGCTGATGGTCAGAAGAAAAGTCCTTTTTCTTACAAACATCCCGTCACCATATAAAATTGATTATCTCAATGAGCTTGGGAAATATTGTGATCTAAAGGTGGTTTTTGAAAAGTCTGCCGATTCTTCAAGGCCGGATTCGTGGAAAAACTCGATACGTGGTGATCTTGACTTTGAATATACGGTTCTTAATGGCTTAAGCATAGATGCCAAATTCTATGGGGATGATCAGGGCTATGCACCGGATGATAAGGCTTTTTCTCCTTCGGTCATAAAGCATATAAATCGGAAATATGATGTTATTATTGTCGGTAATCCGTGTACGCCCACAGGTATAATCGCAATTCTTTATATGCAGATGAAAAAGATTGCTTATTGCATACAAAGTGAAGGCGGCTTTCCCGGAAGTGGAAAAGATTTAAAGAAAAACTAAAATACAGATTAATGAGCAGAGCTGATTTGTTTTTTAGCACATGCAGCCTCGGCGATAACTATTTTTATACATATGGTGCATCGGAAGATAAGATACGCAGATACAATTTCACATCTATGTATAAGAGTGACATTCCTGATGAAATTGTTTCCATTGATGAAAAGTCATTCCTAAAGTCAAAACTTGGGATTGATAAAGATCTGATGATCCTAACTGTTGGTAGATCGGTTCCGGTAAAAGGATATGATGCACTTATCAGAGCATATAAAGGCGTAAATGATAAATTAATCTCGACAATTAATAAAAACAGTTCTTTATATTTGGTTGGTGCTGAAAAAACACGTGAATACGAAACTATCATTGAGTCGGAACATATTAGCGATGTTTATTTTATTAAAAATCTTCCTTTTGATCAGGTTAAAGATTATTACCTTGCCGCAGATGTATTTATTCTACCCACAAGAAGGGATGTCTGGGGACTTGTAATAAATGAAGCAATGGCATATGGTCTCCCGGTAATATCCACTGATAAATGTGTTGCAGCGGATGCTTTGATTGATGACGGTGAAGGAGGGATAATAGTAAAAGTGGATGACGAAGACGGGTTCAGAAATGCCCAGATTAGACTCCTTACCGATTCTGAAGAGAGAAAAAGGATGGGAGCCGTTAATCATCAGAAAATACGGAATAATACTCTTGAACAGATGGGGATTACTATAAGTCGTCATATTGAGGATTACTGCAGATCCCGGGATGCCAGGTGATTGAGTTTGGCAGATCATAAATGGATATTATTTTTATCGGATATGCAGTAAATGATAGAATTGCCGAAAAACTGACCGGGATATCGATCGCAGGCAATAAAATGCAGTTA
>ONTX01000306.1 GCA_900320825.1 uncultured Lachnospiraceae bacterium
GTGTATAACCAAAATGTGTTCCGTGAGGTGATGCCACGTATGCTGCATCGGCAACGCCCATAAGCTTTTCTATTCCTTCAAACGCATTATCTATACCATACTTGTCCGCAAAATCACGTGCATGCTTCTGATTCGGATTCACAACTGCAGTGATCTTTAATCCGTCTACTTTCTCTATCTCACTTACAGCCCGTGATGCAATTCTTCCGGTACCTATTATACCAAGCCTTATACTCATCCTAGAATCCCTGCTGCTCCCGTCTGATACTCATAAATTTCTCAACAACTCTTGCCATGGCTATTGACTCTTCTGCAGTAAGCTTATAGTCATTACCTCCGGTACCGTTTATCTTATCCATAAACTCGGCTATTTCATATCTGAAACCATCTCTTCCTACAAAAGGTGCCTCGAAATGATCCACCCTGGATTCATCCTCATATCGTACATCGAAACTTCGTATGAGCCACCACGGAGACTGTGCCAAAATATATCCTTTCGTTCCGGAGATAACAAGCTGACCTTCTGATTTGACACCTGCACCCGTCTTGGAGGTTGCCAGTTTATTCTTATATCTGAACTGAACCTTGGTAAAGCGGTCTATCCCGCTCTCACCTAGAATTGAATCAATGATAGTATCCTCGTAATCGGTACCAAGTAATTTAAATATGGGGAGCATTGTATAGCTCCCATATTCCATGAAAGCACCACCATACCTTGCATCTGACATCTCACGGGATTCCGGATCTCCAAGTCTTGTGAAGCAGGCTTCTATATCACATATCTCACCTATAGTACCATCTCTTGCCACTGAAAGAAGCTGCTGGAATCCGGGAAGGTATGCTGCCCTTATTCCTTCCATTAGAACAACCCTGTCTTTTTTTGCAAGGTTGTAAAGTTCCACCGCCTCATCATATGTAAAAGTCATTGGTTTCTCACAAAGGACATGCTTGCCTGCTATTATGGCCTTTCTTACATAATCGGCGTGGGTTTCATTGGGCGATGCAACATAGACAGCATCTACGGAGCCAAGAAATCTGTCATAATCCCCCGAAAAAGGCAGTACCGAATACTCCTCGGCATATTTTTCAAGGCTTTCTTTTTCCGGATTGAACGCCGCAACAACTTCAATACCTGATACGAAAATCGTCTCAGCCTGAAATCTTCTGGCTATCCTTCCGGTACCTACTATTCCAAGCTTGATAAGACGTTTCATATCCTTTCTTTTCAGGGTTGATGAAATATCCGGAGTTCTCTCAAGATATACAACATCGCAATACTTTTTAAGATAATCAAACTTACCCACCCAGTCCGTACCAAGGACAAAGGTATCGATACCATAGCGCTGTATATCCTCGATCTTCTGACCGTCATGATCCTCAACTATGATCTCATCGGCAAAACCCGTATTGCGGACATTTTCAATCCGTGTCATTATGGGATCAACAAGATTAAGCTTGCCACGGCTCCTGTCATAATGTTCGGTTGTCACACCGACGATCAGGTAGTCGCCAAGTTCTTTTGCTCTTTTAAGTATATTGTAATGTCCTTCATGGAACAGATCGAAGGATCCGTATGTTATCACCTTTTTCATTTTTTCCCTGTAAATTCTGAATTATGCATGCATAAAGTATACAAAAATAAGGCTGCGTCGTCAATTTTCGAAAGATTTTAACAAAACATTTCCGGGACACATTAAGTATAATTAGATTTTCTATGCATTATGTGTTTGATAATCACTAAGCCATGCAAAAAAATTCATCACTCTCTGATTTTCGAAAGAGTTATCATTATATAGCCGCTCTCCATACTCACTGTCTGTATATTTAGCCCAATAGAGATCGATCATAGCAGTATCAAGTATGAGGAATAACTCCCTCATATAATATGCACTGTCCTCCAAAGTCCACTTAAGCTCATAGCCAAGCGATTCTATGTAATTACTGGTAAACCACACTTCACCTGCTCGAAGTTTGGAATACTCAATGTTATTTATCCACTGAATAGGCTCCCAGTCCCTATCATCTACTTTCCCCGGGAAATATCGCAACACATCATTTGCATTTCCATATAAAAACATATCACATACATGATATAGTCTGCTGGAAAGAGTTGTATAACTTATCGCTATCAACCGTTCTTTCTGCAACGTTTGTATCCTAAGTGGAAAAGCATCCAAGATATCTTCAAGATATGCAAATAAATCCGGAAGATAGAATCTCTGATCTGTTCTTGTTTTGCAGATACGTTCGCATCCGATTTCAAACGCCTTGGCAATACCGGCATAAGAACTAACCGCCTGATAACTGCAGTTGAGGGCGCCGGAATGTTTTGGTGTATCACTTGTGCATACAATGATCCCCAAATCATTAAAAGGTGCAAGATATTCCCTTTCACTATTCCATGTAGACAAGATCAATATGCATTCAGGATACAAACGCTTATACAAACGTACTGTTTCAAGAGTAAAATCATCTTCCTTTTTTAAAGGACCCTGTATTACGATCGCAGTTTTAAACTTAAGTTTTTTTCTGAAAAAATCCCAACTTCATCCGCATATTTGGGACGATCATAATAAGTCCTTAACTGTCCGGAAATATCAACACCCATTACACGATTCATTAACACGATAGCTTTATCAATCTTTCTGTCTGCTTCAGCGATCATATCTTCCATATACTCAGAATCATAAAGACCGGCAGCCGCCTTCTCGTGTATCTGATACAGAATTTCGCAATA
>ONTX01000293.1 GCA_900320825.1 uncultured Lachnospiraceae bacterium
AAAACGCACTTTTTCTGCAAATAACAACCATGTAACAAGAGATAATACTGTCATTAGCAAAACTACTCTTAAAAATATTTAATTTATGATCAGAAATAGAGAATTAACAAATTTATAGGTTAATTTTGTATCGTAAATATACTGAGTTTATATGAAATACAAAACAGAATATTATAATATTGAGAACTTTTCAAAACTAGAATCAGTCTGGAAGGAACTGGAAAAAGGAGAAGATATGACAAGTTTCCAATCATATCATTGGTATCAAATGCTCAATGAATGTTATGTACCAAAAGATACTCCTAATTATCTTTCTATTTATGCTGTAGTAAAGCGTGACAATGAAATTGTTCTGATCGCTCCTTTATGGATTGTCAAGAAGACCTTTAAGATAGTTAATAAGAAAGGTATCTATTTTTTAGGTCGTGAGGGATGGTCTGATTATTTGAACTTCATCTACAAAGATTTTGATGATGATGCCATGAGATTCATGTTACAGGAACTATCAAATAGATTCAAGGTTTATTCGTTCAATTTCAGTGAACTCAAAGAAAATGTGCAGTCATACAAATTCTTTAATTCTAATATGTCTTTAAAGAAAAGTAGTCAGTGCATATGTGTTGCTCTAAAACTTCCCACAACAACAGAAGCATATAACAAATTATTAAGTAAAAATGCTCGCCAAAATATCAGGACTGCCCATAATCGCCTGAAGAAAGACGGTTTAGAAGTGCGATTTGTTTTTGATGACAAAGATGTAGATAGGGAAATTTGTCGAAACATGCGCGAACAGAGGTTTATAGAGAAGTTCAAACATGTTTCTAGACTCCGTCTGATGAAACATAAAATAATGTATAGACTGACTTTCCATTTCAGACCATATCTTCCCTTTTTGTGCTATGATGGCGGTCATTTCCTAACGACGTATATTGGTAACGAGTTGTGCAGTTTCTTTTATTACCTCATAGACGACATTCACCGACAGATTCTTGTCATTGCAGCAGGAGTCAATCTCGAGTATTCAAGATATTCTCCGGGTATTATTTCATTGAACACCTTTATCAATGAAATCATAAAAGATCAGAATATTGACGTTATTGATTTCACACGTGGAAATGAGCCCTATAAATATGCTGTTGGAGGCAAAGATCACTTCATCGGAAATGCAATATTTAAGATAAAAAGTTAAATACCCAATTGATGTTTTAAATCTTTCCAATCCATAGTAGTGACAAATAATCTATGCAGAGATTCATTCTCTGCATCTTGTGCTGTATAGTATAAATAAAATACACCATCAACAACTTGAGCAGTTGGTTTATACAACCCTTTCATGCTTTTTGCATGACTGGAAAAAAGCGGGGAGTTGCATAAATAGAATTGTTCACTATCCTCACTCCATGCTAAACAAATATCTGCAAACTTCTCATTACTTTGTACAACAGCAAACAATGAACGGCCATCATCCATTGATGTCGTTTTAAAAAAATCCATGTGCCAAGGTTGATATAATCTGCACCCTCCCTTTATCTTAACTGTCTTTACATATTGATACGTCCCTTCTATTTCGCCTGTCCAAATTGCAATTCCACGGCACTTAATTCGGCTATATAATCTAAAGACATTTGACAAATCGAGAAGCCTCAATATTACTCTTAATATCTTCTTTGGAAAAACATGAATGATAGATGGTTCATAACGTTGATGCAAAGAATAAACTTTAAGAATCCCATTAGAATCAATCATTGTTGGACATACTTCTTTATCAATATATAGATTCTGCTCCACCATTTGTGTATTACTCAAATAGACAATAGTTTTCCCAAGCACATAGCATCCTACAACAGCATAATAACATCCAAGTTCCCTAGTTCTAGGGGTATGACATTCACGCCAAAACACATAGAGTTTTCCATCTTTATAAATCATGGTTGGATCTGAGTTATACCCTGTTACAGGACTATCTTTTATGAAACAATAGAATTTCCATTCTGTAGGCGTTTTGCCCTTTTCGGCATCTGCATAGCAAAGTCTGGGATTTTCCAATTTATCATTCCACCCATAAAGGGGGGTATAAACCATCCACCAGTGATGTCCCTCAAATCCTTCTTCAATGTATCGGACACAAGGATGAATAACATCTCCGTGTGTTACGTCACACGTAGGATCTTCAACACGACAAAGAGCACCCTGTTTTAAAACTCCTTCGATTGGTCTGCCATACAGGAAATATAATTGCTTTCTAAAAAAACCTGCAAAAGAATAGAAAAAACGTTTACTTTTCATTACAATTTGAAATTAAAATTTCTTTTATTCACCGTTTCATATGTTTGATAATAAAAATGGATAAAAAAGTAGGCATAACACCCAACAAATAAATAAGACCATTCTTAATTCGCCAATTTTTCAAACTTAATGTCTCTATGAAAGACAATGGAGATCGCAATATATACCCTATTTCACTCTTCAAAAAAGGAGGAGAGATTACTCTGTCTTTTTGTAATATGGCTTGACAAATATAGAATTGGGTTTTCATTACTTTAAACATACGCATAGGAAAATAAGGTTTTTGCATGATACGGAAACTGTTCTGTTTTACTCTTTCCATCGCATTAATAGTCTTCAGTATTTCTGACTTATCAATAAAGTCACGCTTCTGAAAATTTGAAGCCGAATCATATCGACAATAATAATGATATGTAATATCTGGCAATAATACAGCACGAGTTATATAAGTAGGAAGATCCATTGTCATGACAAAGTCTTCCCAAAAATTAATGGGTTGATACTTTAATGAATTATTGCGATAAACGCCTACATCAATTAAAAAGTTCCAAGTCATTGCTGGAAGATTATCATATTTTTGATAGGCCCACATTGCGAATTCATCCTCTTTGAGAAAGCACATCGAAGGCAAACAACAGAACTTGCTTTTTTGCTCACCTTCAAAGGCCTCAATGCGTTCATGAGAACCATATACGATTTCAGCCTCATATCGACAAGCATTGGAATACAACAATTCTATTGTATTAGGCTCAATAGTATCGTCGGCATCCATATAATAAAGATACTTTCCTTTGGCTTCATCTATTATCCGATTCCGAGCTTCTCCAATGCCCATATTCTTTGGTTGTCGCACGATACGAATATTCTCACCACGAGGATGTGACCGCTGATATTCCTCAACAATTTCAATAGAAAAATCAGTTCCACAATCATCACAAATCAAAAACTCAATATTAGGGAACATCTGAGCTAACACAGAATCCATCGTTTGTCGAATATACTTTTCAGCATTATAGACAGGAATCCCAATAGTTACATCGTATTGCATATACACCAATTATTTACAAACTTCATCTATTACTTTCTGCATTTGAATTTTCCATGAGAGATTTTCAACAGTCTTGCGTATATCGTCAGGATTCATCTGGAAATGATCCATAAAATCTATGATTTGCTGAATATCAATGGGCGACTCATCGGCCGGAGCTTTGATAACATACGGTTGGCTATCGAAATCAGAATCCTGTTCACTATAAATAAATGGCAAACCACGAGTAGCATACTCACGATTCTTCAGTGTCTTAATGACAGTGATGCCGCTACGATGTCGTCCCAATGAGCCAATTGCGAATTGACATTGGTTGAAGATTTTAGTCAATTCATCACCAAAGAGAGTGCCGTGAAATATAATCTTATCCCCTAGACCATACTTGTCAATAATAGTTTGCAGTCCTGGATGAAACGCATTTGCCTTATAACGTTCATCAGGATGAACACCTCCCACTATATGAAAGAACACTTTCCGCTTTCCACCTTTTTTAAAATATTCGCCCAATCCTGCTATCAACCTGTCGTAGGCATGCCAAAGATGAACTTCAGCCACTCCTATCAGATGTAAAGAGTCATCTATGGGCAGAAATTGGTGAAGAGGTATACTGTCAAAGTCCACCCCATTACTAATGTTGATGGTACGTTGTCCAAAGATTATCTCGGCATCAGAAAACGTTACGATAGCAGACATTTCGCGAGAAAGACGGTTACGAAATAGTTTGTCCACCAATAGTCCAGCCCTTACTTTCCATGGGAATGTATCAAACTCATGGTCATAAGGATATGTAGGAATCTCAGTAACGCTTCTGACGCCAGACAGCCGCAGTTTTCTGAATAAAGAGGTCAAAAAAGGATTGGCATTCTGGAAGCACCGGGCATAAACAAATTCTATTTTTTCTCGAACACAATAATCATAAATACAGTTAAAATCTATTCGCTGGCGAATAGCTGCTATACTGCCTACGCCGTAATCTTGCAGTACATCATTGCCAATAAAACGACAGCGATGTCCATTTTTAGCAAAATCATAAAAACACAAACGAACATCATGTCCGTTCTCACGAAGTCCTTTTACTTGATAGTGGATCTTCTTTGAAATACCACTATGTTCAGAAAAACCATGATATACTAAGAAAAGTATTCGCATTTATAAAATCATTTTTATTCTACCTAACAGTCCAATAATTGATACAGACAAATATGATGGCATACGGCTAATCAGCCAAAAGAGAATATTCTGAAATAACTTCTTCCGAAAACCCAATATATCCTTCAAATCCATCGGATGTCGTATAATACCATGCATTTCTGCCAGGGTTATTTCAGGTTTAATCCGATACCGATTTTTTAGGATATGACAAATGATATAAAAACTATTCATCTCTAAATTATAGCATAAATAAGGGATGTATGGTTCCTTTGCCAAACCAAGACTCTTTTCCTTCAGATAATGAATCGTTTGAGCATTATTTAGTATTTCATTCTTTTGCAACACTTCGCGATCCTGATAATGTGAAAGCGAACCTGGACGACACAGATACTGATATGTTACATCCGGTAGAAGGATTGAACGTTTTACTCTTGTAACCATCTCATAGGTAAAAGCTAAATCTTCCCAATATGCAGTATCTATGAATTGGAGATTTTCTTCACGAAGGAAAGAGACATCCATCAAACAATTACATACAGAAATGCGGAATGATGAATAGTTCTTGAAAGCAAACATCGCCAACGAATCTGGCTTAAGCAGTTCCTGATATGGATAAATGTAATCCTTAGAAGGAGACTGATTGACCTTGTCAACACGTTTCCATGAACCATAAATGACATCGGCGTCATATTTATGCATGACGGATACAAACTTAGATATTGTTTCTGGTTCCATGATATCATCGGAATCCAAGAAATAGAGGTATCGACCACGGGCTTCGCTTAATATTCTATTTCGAGCCACTCCAACACCAAGATTTCGACAATGACTCACAATTCGAATATCTTTTCCCCTTGGATGCGCTTGCTGCATTTTTTCAACCACAGCAATTGAACCATCTTCTCCACAGTCGTCAACAATAAGGAACTCAATGCTTGGAAACGTCTGACATAAAGCAGACTCCATCGTTTGTCTAATGTAGCCAACAGCTCTATAGACAGGAATTCCTATCGTAACTTCATATTGCATATTTATAATTCCTCAAATAATCCTTTCCATTTCTGAGCAATTTGCTCAATATCATATTTACGAACACTTCTTACAGCATTTTCTGATAATCGTTTCCTCTTTTCATTATCTCGCATTAGAGAAATTAAGCTCTCTGCTAGCAAATCAACATTTCCATTCTCAACAAGAGTCCCATCTACTCCATCCGAGATAATTGAACGTGGTCCCCATGGGCAATCAAAAGAAACAACCGATAACCCACAAGCCATAGCCTCAATAATAGATAACCCAAAACCTTCAAAACGAGAACTACATACACCCAAAGAACTCTTAACATATTCAGTTTGGATGTCAGAAGCACGGCCATTTAAGATACAGCGTCTGGCATCAATGCCCATTTTTCCAAGCATCTGCTCATATGCAGTTCGATCACCATCACCAAAAACGACCAACTGCCAATCAGGACAAGCATGCTGTACTTTTACCCATGCCTGCAATAAATTGTCATATCCTTTTTCTTGACAATATCTTCCTACGGCTATCACCCGCTTTTGGGTTTGAGAACTAATGGTTATTGGTTTAAATGAAAGCGGATTAGGTATTACCTGGACATTATTAAGTTCAACCCACGCTTCCTTATCTTTGTCTGTCAAAACCACCATTCTATCCAATCGTTTTAATTTTAATACCAAATCATGCATCCAATATTGTGCAAACCAATTCTTAATCCAATTTGACTGAGACTTGTCAAAATTACGATAGTTAGCACGGTTTATATGCATCTCACCCACTTTTTTGCTACCATCTCTGATATCATGGATAAAATTGATTTCACGACGCAGCAGGCTTACAGTTATATCAGGGCGAATACGATATAATTCTGCGGTTAATCTTTTTTTATATTGGCGCTGCTTTTTGATATAGATCCAAATCTTTTTAATAAAAGAACAATTCCACAGTTCTTCAAAACCTATATTTAGGTTTATGACCTTAATTTTATCAGATATAGCAAAAAATAGTGGTTTATCAGCACCTTCGGTTAAAATAATCGTTATGTCATAACCTAAATGCTCAGCAAAGAAATTTGCCTTGAGCGTCAATACTCTTTCCACTCCACCTGCCATATACAAAGCTGGCGTGCAGTAGACTATCTTATATCGTTTTTCTTTAGCAATCACGATGCAAATGTACAAAAAAAAAGGGAAACTGCTTTGAAAATTTGAATAAAAGTTGTAAATTTGCCCTCAAATATCCAATTATATGATTAAAGTTAGTGTCATATTACCTATTTACAATGTTGAGCCTTTTCTGGAAGAGACTTTCGAGTCACTTGTTAATCAGTCATTGAAAGAGATAGAAATAATCGCTGTCAATGATGGTTCAACAGACGGAAGTGAATCTATTATCAAGAAGTATGCAAAGAAAGACCCAAGAGTCAAATACTATACTCAGAGAAATCAGGGACAATCGGTAGCAAGAAATCTAGCTCTTCAGTACGCTACCGGGAAATATGTTTACATGATGGACTCAGATGACATCTTATTCAATCCTGACGCCTTGCGTATTTGTTATGAATATGCGGAAAAGAATCAGGCTGATTTTATTTTCTTTGATGGTGAATCCTTCTCTGATAGAGATGCCAATCGTGCATCTTGGAACACGAAGAGGACGCATCTCGTAGATGAGAATAAGAAATACGATGGAACCTATCTTCTAAATTTAATGCTAGACACTAAGACTCATAATTGTGTTGTTTGGTTGTTATTGATAAATTTGAACTATCTAAATCGTATTGGTCATCGATTTTTTCCAGGAATCATTCACGAAGATGAATTATTCACTACCATTCTTACACTTAAAAGCAATGCAATTTATTGTCTAAAGCAGTCATTGATTAAGCATCGTATCAGATCTGCTTCAACTATGGGATTGCATTTTAAAAAGAGAAATCTTGATTGTTATTTGACGGTTATTGACCAACTACTAAAATTCCAAGACTCTTTGATCACACGTAAGTTTTCGAAATACACTTTAAGCAAGGTATTTTACACAGGTCACCAGATTCCATTCAAAGATAAACCCGCCGTATTCTGGCGGGCTGTTAAATCGGGTTATCTGAAATTTATCGGTCTTAAATCAACTGTAGTATTTTGGATTAAATAAACAAGTTCTTGCGCTTCTCAACATAAGATATCATATCACAATATCTCATTGTTTCCCCTTCTTTTGCTGCAAAAGTAGGTAAAAATTTGGAATTAAACAAAATAATTTGTATTTTTGTCGTCGTAAATGAAGTCATGACATGAAGAACGAGGCTATCAGAGGACAATTCAAGGGCAATCCCAGGTGG
>ONTX01000061.1 GCA_900320825.1 uncultured Lachnospiraceae bacterium
AAGGCATTTGAAGAAAACCAGAAGGTTCTTGATTCTCTGGTTGAACAGGAAGTTGCCATTGAGAATATGGAGGTATCAAAACAGCAGGGTGATGCCGTGAAAGAAGAGATGGAAAATCTCGGGAAGATCATGACCGTCTTCAGAAGGATGGTCAAAGGCGATGTGGTACCTGTGACTGATGAAAAAAAGTTGATGGAATACGACGACAAGATGTATACCGCGGCAAAGAATATGCAGACCATGGCCATGCAGATGAAAAAGGATCATGAAAAGCATAAATCTCTCTGGGAAGATGAGGAAAAGAAGGAATATCCCGACCCGCATGAAGTGGCAGATAATTCGGAATATGCGGGAGCACTTCCTGAGATAGAGATCCCGGAAGTGCCGGCAGAAAGTATTGAAGAATAAAAAGATACGGGTCGTACCTAAGTGGTACGGCCCGTTTAATTTAATGAGATATTTCTTTTTTCAGAGCTTCGAATGCGTCGGCATTCTCAGGCTTCATGACGGATTTTATGGTCACTACTGTGGGACATATTGTAATATCCTTAAGTGCCGATAGGCGCTCAGACATTTTCTTTGCCGCAAGAGGCCCCCATGATCCGTTTTCAATCAATCCGATCTTACGGTTCTGGAAGTTTTTCATTTCAAGGTGATAGATCAGATCTTCCATGGGTGGGAATAATCCGCCGTCATATGTTGCGCATGCAAGGATTATCCTGTCGTACATAAAGCACTTTTCGACAGCTTCCGTGATATCTTCCCTGGTTAGATCCATAGTCTCGACGATTTCGCCTGACTTTTCAAGATCTTCGGCGAATTTTAAAGCGGCAGCTTTTGTATTGCCGTGGATGGATGCATATGCTACGAATATTCCGTTTTTCTCGGGCTTGTAACTGCTCCACGCATCATATTTTTCAATATAATATGAAAGATCATCAGTCAGAACAGGCCCGTGAAGGGGCGCAATAATCGAGATGTCCAGAGTGGATGCCTTCTTGAGAAGCGCCTGAACCGAGGTACCGTATTTTCCTACTATGTTGAAATAGTAATGTGTTGCATCGGCAATCCATTCCTTGTCTGAGCAGATCGCTCCGAAAGTTCCGAATCCGTCGGCAGAGAACAGGATCTTTTCGCTTTTTTCGTAGGTGACCATGACCTCGGGCCAGTGAACCATCGGAGCCATGAAAAACTGAAGGGTGTGAGATCCGAGGTTTAATTCCTCACCTTCCGCTACGCATTTAACTTCTATGCCCTGCAGATCAAAAAACTGTGGAAGCATTGCCTGAGTCTTGGCGCTTCCGATAATGATCGTTTTGGGATATTTATCGGTAAGCATCTTGATGCAGGCGGCATGGTCGGGCTCAAGGTGAGAAACGATCAGGTATGAAGGCTCTTTTCCGGCAAGAGCTTCTTCGACTCTTTCTAACCACTCATCGCCGCCCCTGGCATCCACGGTGTCCATGATCGCAATCTTTTCATCAAGAATGATGTAGGAATTATAGGATATACCGTCTTCAACAGGGTACTGGCTTTCAAAGATATCGATGGTGGTATCGTCCACGCCGATGTACTTAACGGTATCGGTTACTTTTACATCCGTTTTTCTGATTCCTTCTACAGACATTTTGAAATCTCCTTTTATACTTCAAAATCCAGGCAGCTTCTGATCTTGGTGTAGGGTCTTACTTTAGAATCGGCTACTGCCACGTGGTCGGGATGTACGGAATATCCCTTCAGGGCATCCTCGTTTTCAAATGAAGAATCAAGCATCAGGTCTGCGTTGGATGAAGCGAGGCCGTCAGTATAGACTTTGATGTCAACTATTCCGGGAACTTTTCTCTTAAGACCCTCGAGGCCTTCCTTTATTCCCTTCTTTACTTCAGCTTTTTCCTCAGCGGAAAGTTCGTCTTTGAGAGTCCATAAGATCACATGCTTAACCATATCTGTCACCGTATCCTTTCGAAGTTTTTTTATGATTATAACATAAAGATGGATAGGTTCTTTGAGATGATTAAAAACCATGTTAAAATCGGACTGACAGGTTTGTTTTGAATTATGGAGATTCCAGATGTCTGAAAAAATATCATTTAACTGGACAGTAAGATATACGCTTCTTAATATCGCCTATTTTGCGGCGTTTTGTACCGTGCACGCATATGCGGCGGTATTTCTTTTTGCGAAGGGCTTTAACAATACCGAGGTCGGCGTTCTTCTGGCCGTGGCCAATATAGTATCGGCGGTAATGCAGCCTGTGATCGCGGGAGTGATCGATAAGCCGGGGTATCTGACGAACAGAAGATTCATCATCATATCTGTACTGGTGATACTGGCAGGATCGCTTATCCTTATGATGGTTCCCGGAAATAAAGCAATCATCTTCGCTGTATATGCGCTCATCTATATGATCCAGTTCGCATACCAGCCGGTTATGACTGCGCTCTGCTTTGAGTACCAGAAAGCAGGCTGCGGGATCTTTTACGGACTTGCAAGAGGAATGGGTTCGGCAGGATTTGCGGTAACATCCATGTTCATCGGAAGCCTGGTTGAAAAAAACGGGGTGTCGGTCCTTCTTTTCACAAACGTCGGTGCGATGATAATCTCCGCTGTGATCGCATTTACGTTTATAAAGCCGGCAATTGATAAAAAGGATTCTTTGGGCGGGGGATCTGACGCACATGCAGAAAGCACTGAGTCTCCCGTACAGGCTCACAACAATCTTGCATCATTTGTCAAAAATTATCCTGCATTTTCACTTTTCCTTATCGGAACTATCTGCTTCTTTTTTGCACATAATATGATCAATGACTTCATGATCCGAATCATATCTAATCTAGGAGGAAGCGAAACCCAGCTTGGTTATGCCAATTTCCTGCAGGCTATTCTGGAACTTCCGGTTATGGCTTTGATCACGATCGTGCTGAAAAAAATCTCTGCGCGTAAGCTCCTTTTGATCTCCGGAGTTGCGTTTTTGATCAAGATCCTGATACTCGTTTTTGCCCGGAATATGACTCATATGTACCTGAGCCAGTCGCTTCAGATCTTCGCCTATGCGGTCTTTATTCCGGCAGGTGCATATTATGTGAGCACCACAATGGATGAGTTCGACCAGGTCAAGGGACAGGCATTTATCACCAGTGCGATCACCATCGGAGGAGTTTTCTCCAATCTCATAAGCGGAGTGATACTGGATCATTCGAATATCACGACCATGCTGCTTGTAGGAAGCGCGGTCTGTGCCGTGGGAGTAGTCATTGCATTTATTGCCATGACAAAACTTCCGCACAGGAAACAGTAAAAAATTTTTCGTGACAATAAATAGCAGGAACCTACACAGCAGGAGACTGATCCTTATTTTGACGCATACATGACCTTGGCGGATATTCCGGAAAGCATCCCAAGTTTTCCCGACAGGGCACTGATCTTATCCTGGGGAGCTTCTATGGCAATACTTATTATGGCGACTTCTCCGTCCTCATACTTGTGATGGGGGAGTCCCATTCTGCCGATAATATATTCACCGTATTCAGATAAAAGTGAATTCAGCTCGGCAGTATGTGACACATCGGTTACGATTATTCCGATAAGAGCTATTCTTGTTTCCATATGCATCCCCCTGTTTTCAATATGTAAATCATCTGCCGCTGATAAGCGGTATTTTTTCTGCTTCCTTCAATGCGTCCGGAAGCGATCCGTGTGATACGATGATAAGCGTCCTTCCGAACTGATGACTGAGCATCCACTCTGCGACGGCTTTTGCATTCTCGTCATCAAGTCCCGAAAAAGGCTCATCGATAAGAACGATATCCGAAGTATGCAGGAAAGCCCTGATAATGCCGAGCCTTTTTCTTTCGCCACCGCTGAGTTTTGATACGGGGATCTTAAACGAATGTTCAGGGATAAGTGTTTTAAGCTCTTCCGTAAGATTTCCGGTGCATCCCGTGATCATAAGATTTCTCAGGCTGTTTGCACTTTCAACAAGCCGTTCATCCTGAAATGCGATACTGCACTTGCCGGCTGTGATGCTGCCTTTATCGGGACTTTCTAAGCCTGCGATCATTTCAAGAAGAGTGGTTTTACCGGATCCGCTGGGTTCGTTCAATAAGTAGATCTTTCCTTTTTCAAGGCTTAGTTTTGTATCTGTAACGGTACGGCCATCGTAGGCTTTAAAAACATTTTCCGAATATACGCTGGGTTCCTCTGACATTTTACTGCCGGATGTAACAGAGCGCTCTTTTGTAATCTCTTTTTCCGGAAAAGCATCGGGAAGCTTTGCAATCTGCTTTGATACAAAAAGAATGATCTTTTCCGTCAGCATGCATACAAGAAGTATCACTATGATCCATGCAAATACACC
>ONTX01000489.1 GCA_900320825.1 uncultured Lachnospiraceae bacterium
CATGGGACTATTAGTTTTGATTAGAATAGGACTATTACTAATAGATCTTAGTAATACGGACGTTATCCTTATGTTTTATCACTTTTTTCAAAAAGGGACTACCATATTTTCTTTCTTGTGGTATAATAAATGCGGATATGGTATCTGGAGGATGTGATAGCTTTTATGTATAAATCACTATCGTTGTTTTCCGGCGCGATGGGACTCGATCTTGGTCTTAAAAAAGCCGGTATAGACATTAGATTATGCCAGGATTTTGATGAAACCTGTTATGAAACCATGCTGGCTAACGGTAAGCCGGCAATGACCGGAGATATCCGAAACATCGAATCGTCTGAGATACTGGATTGTGCCGGCATAAGGAAGGGAGAGGCTTTCCTTCTTTGCGGAGGACCGCCGTGTCAGCCGTTTTCAACTGCCGGAAAGCGGAGAGGAATCAACGATCCGCGCGGTTCTTTATTTATGGATTATGTCAGAATGGTTGATGAAACAAGGCCGCGCTTCTTCGTATTCGAGAATGTGAAAGGTTTGACGAGCATTGCGGTTGACAAAGACGGTGAACCGGGCGGCGTTCTTGACATCATTCTGTCTGAGTTTAAAAGAATAGGGTATAAGACGGTTTATGGAGTTTTGGATTCGGTGTATTACGGAGTGCCTCAATTCAGAGAGCGTTTGCTGATACTCGGAAGCCGTGATAATGAAGATGTTTTTCTTCCTGCTCCAACTCATTTTATGAAGCACCAAATACCTCAGATGAGGTGGCGTGTTTTGGGTGAGATCATAAGAGATCTGGAGGATGATCCGGGCTTATGCACGCATTTTTCCGAAGAACGGCTCCGCTTTCTGCGTATGGTTCCTGAGGGCGGAAACTGGCGAGATATTCCGATAGACTTGCAGCCGGAAGCGATGGGCGGCGCATGGAAAAGCGGCGGAGGCAAGGTTGGTTTTTATAGGAGATTGTCCTATTCGCAGCCTTCTCCGACCGTCGTAACCTCGCCGGTGCAGAAGGCTACCATGATGTGTCATCCAACAAAGGATCGTCCTTTGTCTGTCAGGGAATACGCAAGAATACAGCAATTCCCTGACGATTGGATAATCACGGGCACTGTATCAAATCAGTACAAACAAATCGGGAATGCTGTTCCTGTTGGTTTAGCTGAAGCTGTCGGAAAAGCCCTGCTTGCAACGGCCAGTGGAACGGGCGAGATAATTACCCGGCGCTCCAGAGGAACATCCGCCCATAAAAAAGCAGTTAATTATTGAGGTGTGATAAATGGCGATTAATAAAAAGGAAATAGATCAGGAAGCGGTCGAACAGGCGATTGCGTATTCTTTGGAACAGTTTTACGATTCTCTCCTGGAAAAAATAGATACGATCAACATCGACAGTATCATGAAGCGTAAGAACCCGTATCTGTACCGTGCGAAAGCCATTCAAAGCGCTGCGGAAATTGTAGAAGGAGTCTTGTCTGCGACCGTATCCAGCAGCGAGGAGACGATTTTTGGCAACTGTTTCTTTGAGCCTTTGGCAATTGCGGCAAGCGGTGGCTCAAAAGCATTGGCGGAAGGTGTCGACATTATGGTTGATGACAGGGAAAACAATACGATTTACGCCATTGCCGTTAAAAGCGGTCCGTCGGTTTTTAATGCCGACAGCAAGAAGAGACAGGAACAGAATTTTAACGCTGCCCGTAAGCTGGCACAACAGGCCAAGGCGATATATGAGCCGATTATCGGATACAGCTACGGCAAGAAACGTTCAACAGGCAAAGGTCGTCCGACAATATACAAAGAGCTTGCCGGACAGGATTTTTGGGCTGAACTTACAGGTGATCCTGATTTCTATCTTAAAATCATTACATATATGGGCAACAAGCCGGAACAGTATCTGGAAAAGTATCGTGAAAGCTATAACAAAGCAAGCAACAGGCTCATCAAACAATTTACAGATAAATTCTGTGATGATGACGGAAGTATAAACTGGGACAAACTGGTTCGCTTCAACAGCGGATATGATGATTGAAGACATAACAGTGTATCTCCCTGAGCACGGAAGATCGGTCGACTAAGATTATTCTGTTTTGTCGTATCCGGGAAATCCCGGCGAGCTTGTTGATTTTATGGATGAAGAATAGCATTTTTCGCTTTGAAAAGTGCTATTCTTCTTTATTATTTAAGCGAAAAAGCACGAATTTGTACAGTTGAGTCCTGAATATAGGACTGAGAAATTTGAAAACAGACAGGCTGATGTGTTATAATACGCATAATCAAAGAAGAATTCCTGCTTAGCATGATTCTAAAGTTGATAAAGAAAAGGAGTCCTGTCTATGGATAGCATTGCCACCATTTTGTACATTATTGGCTTAGTAATACTTATTGCTTTATGCTGCTTTTCCTCAGAGAGTTCATTTAAAAAAGGGATAAGATTCGTCACATTGATC
>ONTX01000350.1 GCA_900320825.1 uncultured Lachnospiraceae bacterium
GATTGCAACACCACGGCGCTTAAGCTCGATGTGAACCATTGGAAGTCCGTTTACAAGGATCGTCACATCATATCGGTTATCATACTTAGCCCCTTCGCCCTGTGTGACGGTATACTGATTAATAACCTGAAGACGATTGTTGTGGATAGCCCGTCGATCGATCAGGGTGATATTCTTACTGGACCCATCATCTCGCTTCAGGACTTGAATGTTGTCCTCTTGTATCTTTCGAGTCTTCTCGACAATGTGATCATTAGGATTTGCCACAGATTCAAAGAAGAAACGCTTCCATTCATCATCAGAAAATTTGTAGTGATTAAGATCCTCCAGCTGTGTCCGGAGATTTGCTATCAGCTCCTGTTCTGAATGGATAGGCAGGTACGTATAACCCTGGTCACAGAGCATACGGATAAATTCCTTCTCCAGAGCAGCTTCACTTTGGTAACTATCAGAGTGTGTTTTAACTGGCTCATATTCTGTTACAACGGTATTCTCATTTGTTTGAGCAACTATATTGAAATACGGCATACTTCTACCTCCTCGTCAGTGATGATTATCAAATGATAGCAGTTTATGCCTGTAATAATCACGTTGCTGTTTTCGAGCCTCAATTTCTGCACATACTCCACTTTTATCACTATTGCAAAGTTCGTCAATAATATCCAGAGTGGAAACAATGTTCTCTTGTGTTTCGATCGGAGGAAGCGGTATTCTTACTTTTTCGATGTCGTCCATGCGAAGAGCAACATTAGCGCCACCTTTCATTAATGGAACCAAAGTATAATCCTTTGTTTGTTCAAAATAATAATAAAGGTATTTTGCATTTAGTTGACTGCTATCTTTTGGTGTTAAAGCACAAAGGATATTGCCCAAAGCAAACTTCCCTTCTTGATAGTAAACGTGGTTAAGAGATGCCACGCCATGACCACGTGATGACACAAGTGGAATACACACAGAAGAGGAGTCAAATTGATACTCATCACTTGACTTTCGCTCACTTGTAGTTACCACCATTGGATACGGTCCAGGGACTGCTTTCTGTATTGGGGTTTTTCCTTTCTCTAAAACACAAAGCTCCGAAATCTGATAGCGGTCTGAATCCTGCAATATTGTTTCAAATAAAGCCGAAGAGCAGTATTCAAATTGCTTTTTTCTAAGCGTTAACTCTTCTTCTAAAGTGTCCGTTAATGCATTAAACGTATCGAGAATCCGAGTTACTTCCATTTGAACAGAGAGCGGAGGAATTGGAACTCTGATGTTTTCTACGACGTTTCTTCCTAAACGAGGAATACTTGCTTTTCTAACCTTTTGCAAAATGGATGGCTTTTGATTTAGAAGTACGTGGTACAGAAAACGACTGTTGATACCATCACCACATACCAAGCAGTAGCAATCGTCCGCTGCCCAAAAGTCAACCTCGCTATAGCCTATTTCTCCAGCGGCACCAGCAGCTATAATAAAAGTAGTATTGCCGGGATAATTGCTATCTGTATGATAACCCATTGGTGTCAACGAATTCTGAAAAACTGGATAACCATCAGTTTCCGATAATTGATTTCTCACAACTCTTGTTCCACGTTCAATATTAACAATTTCTTTCAATGGAGCATATGCCACTCCTTGAGGGCATTCATTTGAAAGAAGAATACTATAAGCATTCATATGCCCACCTCTTTACTTGAAAAGAGCTCCTTCAATGTTCTATTCTGAGAATCTTTCCATGCAATTAGTCCATTAGCGCTGCGGCCTGTTACGAAATTAGCTGCAGTAGAAGGACTCGTAAAACTCACGTCTCGAAGAAGCAAGTTGTTTTCTATGATTCCCTCGCGCTGCTTGACAATAGATTTCGCTCCACGAAATGTAGGGCTTTTTGATACGTCTGATGAAAGGACAGATCCTGCGAGAACAAGGAGTTCTTTTGTTTCTGGATTATACTCGCCAACTGCAGCTACCCCTATACGAGTACTATTTAGAAAAACTTTCATATGAATCCTCCATGATTAGCCCTGTTGCAGATCTGTGACAATCTTATTAACAGCGATTCGTAATAAATGGCCTCGTTGCTCAATCTCCTCAATCCTGGCATTTAAAGCTTCAATATCGATCTTCTCCCTGGTATCCTGCTGCTCAACATATGTGCTAATTGCAAGGCTATAATCTTGCTCAACGACGTCTTCATAGGAAGCTAACTTGCAATAATAGTCTATGCTTTCTCGATTGGTATAAGCATCAACAATATGCTGGATATTTTCCTGCGTGAGCTTATTGTTATTCGTGATTTTTATGCACTCATTTGTTGCATCAATAAACAGAACTTTATTGTCCTGCTTCCCCTTTTTCATTACCATAATACATGTGGCTATTGTCGTCCCGAAAAACAGATTACTCGGAAGCTGAATAACACAATCCACAAAATTATTGTCAATTAAGTATTTGCGTATTTTTTGTTCTGCACCCCCTCGATACATGATACCAGGAAAGCATACAATAGCTGCGGTTCCGTTCGGTGCAAGCCATGAAAGCGCATGCATAATAAATGCCATGTCCGCCTTACTCTTTGGTGCTAATACACCCGCTGGAGCGAAACGTGGATCATTGATTAGCAATGGGTTATCATCACCCGCCCATTTTATTGAGTAAGGCGGATTCGAAACGATCAATTCAAATGGTTCATCGTCCCAATGCTGTGGATTTGTCAGCGTATCTTCACAGGCAACATCAAACTTATCAAAACCGACATCGTGGAGAAACATGTTGATTCGGCATAGGTTGTAAGTAGTGATGTTAATCTCCTGACCAAAAAAGCCGGTTACCACTGCATCCTTTCCGAGCACCTTCAGCGCTTTCAAAAGCAGGGACCCGGAGCCGCAGGCAGGATCATAAACTTTATTGATCTTCTTTTTTCCGACAGTACCAAGCCGAGTAAGAAGCTCGGAGACGTCTGCAGGTGTAAAGAATTCACCTCCAGATTTTCCAGCATTAGAGGCGTACATCGTCATCAAATATTCATAAGCATCACCAAAAGCATCTATATCATGCTCATCAACAGATCCAAGGCGCATAAGAGCAATTCCATCAAGCAGCTTTGCCAGACGCTCGTTTCGACGCGCAACCGTGCTACCGAGTTTGTTGCTATTTACATCAAAATCATCAAACAGGCCAGCGAAACTACTCTCCGACTGACTTCCTTTGGCAGACTCTTCGATGTGGCGGAAAACTCGCTCTAACGTTTCGTTCAAGTTCACATCCATGCTGGCTCGCATCCGGACGTTACAGAATAGCTCACTGGGGAGGATAAAAAATCCCTTTTCCTCGACCAAGCCTTCTCTTGCCTCTTCGGCGTCTGAGTCGGACATCCGAGCATAATCGAAATCGAGGTTGCCCGCAGCATGCTCACCACGATTGATATAATTGGTCAGGTTTTCCGAGATATACCGATAAAACATAGTCCCGAGAACGTAATTCTTAAAATCCCATCCATCGACAGCACCACGGAGTTCATCGGCTATAGCCCATATTGCACGGTGGAGTTCCTCCCGCTCTTGTTCTTTTTTACTATCAGCCATGTGCTTTCCCTCCGTATTTTACTTATCAGCATCTGCGCTTTTTCCGCTTTCAACCCATGCATTGATTTCAGACAGTTTAAACTTATACTGCCTGCCAACCTTATAAAATGGAATTGTTTCCTTTTTAATCCATGCACGAATAGTATCCTTGCTTACGCCAATATGATTGGCAATCTCCTCTACGCTATACAGTCTTTCAGCCTCTGCCATGTTCTCCCCCTCCTAATTCTCCTACATCAGAAATCATCATCATCTAAATTTCCGCTGTCTTTATACTTTTCTTTCAGTTCTAAATAGTACTGTTCCAAACGGTGATACATCTGTTTTAGTTCTGTTTTTTCATTTTCCAATAATACTTTTAGTCGCGTATACTTCTCTGGATCATCTATTATCCGAGAAACATCTACAGAATAGTCATGCCCTATCTCCAAAGAGTTACCGGCCTCATCTTTATCTGAAAAATCAGAAATAGCACTCTTTTCGAATCGCGATGTATCCCTGAAAAACTCTACTGGTATCGCTAAAACAGAGATCCTACGTTTCCCATCTTTTTTTCTCTTTGGAACCTCCTGAGAAAGATAGACACTGGTTTCACATTCGGGATAATTGACAGGTTCTCCATTATAGTCTTTTATGAACTCCGTTTGAATTCCAAGAATTCTCAACATCTTTATTAAAATCACAGTTGATGGTGTATTTATTAAATTTCTGCTTCCAACAATGCTAGCGTCTTTGTAGTATTTTTCAATTATATCTTTATCAAAAATCGTGTATCCAATTTCGGCAAATCCATATCGTAAGAAATTCCAATATGACTTTTCTTTATCTGGCTCAGAATAGATATCTTCGAGAAACGGGAGGAAAATAAAGCGATCAACTTTATCAGACGCCAGTTCATACAACATATTGAAAGCTTCACTTTCGTCATACCTTGACTGCATTGGCTTGCGAAGCGAACGACCAAGTTTAATCATTGTTGTATCATCTTGTCGAGAGTAATACTCCGCAAAAAAATACTCTTGGAAAGACCTATGTAGAAAGTGGATGTGCTGAGCTTCTTCATACATTAGGCATGAGCTATGTAGGGCATCAAACTTGAAGTTATCTACTTTCATCAAGGAAGCATCCAACTTTTCAGTGCTGTGGAGTATCCCAAAATAGTATTTGAACTTGTCATCATCAAACTCATAATCGCCTTTGCGATAAGATCTGGCGCAGAACTCCGCAAAAACATCTGTAAAATCTGAGGTATCTTTTACGCTTCGGAAAGCTCTTGTGAGGGTCAGCTTGTCCCCGTCATGCTTCTGGAGAAGCGTTTCATACGCCTGTTTGTAGAATTTATGTTGTTTTTCTGGAACATCAGTAAAGATTCTGAAGTTCATATACATTAAAGTTAACAACAGTGGATTTGTGGCAAATTCAGCGTGAGATTCAAAAAGGTCAGACTTCAGACGCTGCTTAAAGCGTTCTTTGAGCCGGGTTTCTTCTTCGTGATACTTTAGTTTATCGATAAGCTCCAATGCTTGCTCATGAGAGAATCGTTCCATCCATAGAATTCTATACCTGGACAGCCCAACAAAAGATGAAAACCGACGAGTTGAAATAACAATCTGGTTATTTGGGTATTGATCAGTGAAGTAATCAAGCTGTGACAAAAATGCTTTCATATCTGTAGCTTTAATTTCGTCAAGACCATCAAGGAGCAATTGGCATTTGCCCTGAAGCAATAACTTGTTTACCAGAATCTTATCTACAGATGCGTCAAAGCGTTTAATAGACCGAACAATAAGATCAAAAATATCATCTGACTCAACACCATACTCGCGGAGAATAACCATCACAGGAAGCAGTCCTGTCGTTTTATACTGCTTAATAGATTCTAAAAAGAGGTGGCGCATCATCATAGATTTTCCGATTCCGCCCATTCCAACAAGAAGACAATACCTGGCTTTCTCCAGAAGTTTATCTAATGTAACGTTCTCGATTACTTTATCTGAGGAGCCTATTCTTTTTCTGAAATAATACTCCTCGGTCCGAATTGTATTACATACAAAGAATTCGTCAAAAGGACGTTCCTCGTTTGAATAGAGGAGCGTCTTTAATTTTGAGTATTTTTCATATGATTTTTCTACATAAACCGGTACTTCTTCTGGCACATAAGCACTGTGATAAGACGCAATAATAACATCGTCACCCTCTCCGCTTCCGGAATAGATCGATTTGAATTGCTCAGTCAGGGCCGTAACGAAAACATACTTGTCCGGCTCTGTGCCTTTTGGCAGGGATATTCCATAAACAGAGAACATGTTAGGAAGAGCTTTATCGTTTATTTTTGCTACAAGTGCTTTTGTAAATCCAATTTCATCAAATGATTCTGATATCTCTGACCATATCTCGGGAGTAATGTTTCTGTCTCCGGTAAACCATTTTCGAAATGTGTCTTCTGCATAGACTAAGAGATCATCTGCCCTTGTTCCTAGAGCGGTACGAATAAAGAATTCACCAATCTTCTTCTGAGACGTCAAACCTTTTAAACCGCAAAGAGCTCGCTCTCGCGTATAGAACGGTGCACAAAATTCACAATATTTCAATGTATGTCTCCTCTCAAAAGCAGGAAATATCCTGTCCGTGTTGTCCGTAAATGTCCGTTATTTGTCCGTAAATGTCCTCCCTGCCGTCACCGAAATCCTTCTTCAGTTTTCCTATACTAAAAATGTGATTTGAAGCAGACGTAATCCTGAATGATGGTGTACGGGAAGAAAACAAGCATTGCTCCAACCA
>ONTX01000114.1 GCA_900320825.1 uncultured Lachnospiraceae bacterium
CGTGACTGAAGCACGCATCCTGGGCATCCCGATCGTGGGTATCGTCGATACCAACTGCGATCC
This sequence comes from uncultured Lachnospiraceae bacterium, assembly GCA_900320825.1. Lineage (GTDB taxonomy): Bacteria > Bacillota > Clostridia > Lachnospirales > Lachnospiraceae > AC2028. The sequence goes on from ONTX01000114.1 coordinate 64, forward strand.
TGACGAAATCGACTATGTGATCCCTGGCAACAATGACGCCATCCGTGCTGTGAAGCTGATCGCTGGCAAGCTGGCTGACGCTGTGCTTGAAGGGAAGCAGAGCGAGCAGGTTGAGGATGAAGGAGCTTATATTATGGGAAATAAAAACATAGTGATGGCAGGAGGGGGAATTGTTGATCCTCCCAAGCGTCCTGATAGAGAGATTCCTTATCATATTGACCCACACAAGGTACCGCAGCCTCAGCCTCAAAAGGAGCCCCAACAAACTGAACAACCTCAAATTAATCCGCAACCAGAAGGAGAGCCGGAAAAGGTTGCTGTTGCAGAACAATCTGCAAATCATTTTCAAATAAAGATAGAGATAGATGAAAAACAAATAAAAGAGATTAAGAAGCAACTGGGAAAGGATATAGGAAAAACCTTGCTTAATGGATCGTCATCAGCTATAGGAATGAATATCGAAGAATGAATTATAGATACATAATAAAAGAATATTGGATTATAAACAATTTGCATGAAAACTGTTTAGTTCCAGTATGGGGATTATGATGAAATTCGTGGTGGATAATTTGAGCAAAGAGGAGGATATCTGTTATGGATAACGTCATCGATGAAGCAATTAATAAAACAAGCGATGTGATAGATAATCTGATTGAGAAAATTCCTCAATTGATTGAATACTTTGCCCCTGGGTATCTATGCATTCTTTTCTATAGAACTATAAGGAATAAAAAAAGTGATAAAGAAGTTTCGGAAACGATCCATATTGCTGAATCTGTTTGTATTAGCTTTGTATTAGGGCTAGTGACAAGTTTTTTCTTTGGTAATAAAATTGACATATGGCTAAGGCTTGCTTTTGAAGTGGCGGTCGGATGTGTTGTGAGTCTATTTCTTGCTTGCATTGTGGAATGGAGATTAATTAAAAAAATACATTCTCGTTTGTCCAGTCGCCCGTTAACAGTCAGTTTGTTTGATTCTGTTGCTCTGGATAAAATTGAGAATGAAGAAACTGTTTTTATGGAAGATGGCTCCTTGGTATATGGACGTGTGATTTCTTGGGGGGATTCATCTGAAGATCCATGGATTGCCTTGGATAATTATTGGACAGAGGGACCCATGTTTGATATAGTCGATAATGATCAAATCAAGAAAAAGGATAGATTTGCTTCCCAGGCATATAAATATGAGGATGGGAATCAGCATATTATTCTGATACGCGAGGATAAGATCAAGGCGATAGGCATGCATCCGTATACAGGGGAGACTGTTATAGAAAAAAACATATTCAAGCGTATAAAAAAGTGGGCTAAAGATAAAAAAATGAAGCTTATAGGTAAAAGGAAGAAAGATATAGCAGCGGAAAAAGAGGAAAAGCTGAAATTATCAACCAAAGGTGTAACAGAAATAGAATAGTATGCTTTTATGAAAGCACTGTCTTGTGTGGTCACGGGGACTGCAATCGACTATTTGCTGTAAGCGAGTACTTATGATTTGAACATCCATGCTTACCTGAAATTTCTTCTGGAGCATTGTCCGACAGATGATATGACTGACGAGCAGTTGGAGAAACTTGCTATCTGGAACGATGATGTCAGGAAAGCCTGCGAAAACAATGGCCGGAAAGAGGAGCTGGAGATGTGAGTGGTTTGCTTTCATCCTGATGAGGAAACCCTCGCATTCATGTGAGTGAATCGCTTGCATGCCGTGTAGTTAGGGAACGGGTTACTTCTTAGCAAATGGTCTAGCAGATATTACCAAGAAATTCTTCAAGTACCTGTATGGTAGAATCTACTTCTGATATGTTTCATCGCAATTGTCGATGTAGTTCTTGATTTATAGTTACTTCTTGTCCATCAACGCTTATCGTTTTCTCGCCCAGTTTAAGATGACTTAATTTATTACGATACGTCCCCACTTTCTTATAATAATAATTTTTAAATCCATCCTGATCAATAATGTCTGGTATATGATGTTTTTTGCTTAATAATACTAAAGCGCGATCCAGAACTTCAAGCCTGTCTGCTATGCGTAATGCATACTTATCATCATTAATAGAAGAAAAACAGCATTCGGTTTTTTCAGCCTTTTCTATAGTACTTATTATATGCTTACTTTGATTTGCCAATATTTGTTTAAGCATATCAGTCAGATGCTTCTTATCATTCTCATCAATGATTATATCCCAGCATGTATCAAGAATGCTTTTTATCCGCACTTCAAAACTGCTTGTATTGTCTAAAACGAACCCACGTAGATTAACAACATCTTCCGATCTTTTTACTATCTTTTCTATCAGTTGCTTTGCTTTCTCCGTAAACTTTGTATAATCACGTTCCGTAAGATAAAATCCGTCTATAGGTGGCATCATGCTACTAATAGCTGAAAGCATTCTTTTTTCATCAGATGAATAAAACAAAATATCAGTCAAAATACTGTTTTTTCGTATAGCAGAAACAATAGTATCGCCGGTATTCCCTTCAGCCAACTGATAATCCATGATTATTAAATCATAGTCATTACTGGTTAATTCATCAAGAGCAAAGTCATCACCATCCTTTCGTTCTATATCCGGAACAAGGAAGTGTTCTTGAATAATACTATCAACTCGTATCTTTTCCATATTAAACCAAGTAGATTGATCTTCAAACCACAGTATTTTAAACTTTGTATTCATTTTTTCAACCTCACAATCAGTTTAAATCCATCACGATATGATGTATCTATATTAACAAAGCCCTTCATTTCATTCACCAATTGTTTGATGTGGTAAAGGCCGATACCAAACCCTTTGTTTTTTGCATTATTGGAAAGGCCCCATTCAAATAATGCAGACGAATCAATACTATCATCAAGTCCCATACCATCGTCAGCAAATTCCACTTCAATATATTTATCTGTTTCAGACATGCTTATACATAAAACAGTCGCCCCAGCTTTTATTGAATTGCTCGCGATATTATCAATAATAACACCAACTGAGGACGGATCAAACTTGCAGTTGAATGCATTATCCGATGGGACCAAATCATATCTTATTCCCGGAATTGTTAAACCTTCATCGATATATTGACGTATAAAATCATATATACTATTTGCTCCTTTTTGTCTCAGTGATTGATTTCCATGAATAGCTAACTCCGATAGTTTGTGAGCTTTTTCATTTGCCTGATATATTTGTGCAATAATAGACAAAACAAATTCTTTGCGATCAAACTTCATTGGCGCTAATTGTTCACGCAGATAGTTTATAAATCCTTTAGAAGCATCTGTAGATGTGTATATCGAATGAAAGCCATTAATCAGATTGGTCACATCCTGATTGGCACTGCCTTGAAGGAAGAATATCTGCTTTTCACGCGCTTGCTTTTCCCGATCAGCTTGTGCTAGCTTTTTTTGTTGAGCTTCATTTTCCTTTTCCAATTCAATGTTGTGAGCAGCAATTTGCGCTGTTTGCTTTTTAATATTTTGAGCTAAATTTCTAAGCCCTGCATCATTAGTCTTTTCCGCTAACTGTTCTATTTTTTTCAGTGAAGTACTAAGATTTGTCTGTTCTTTTCCAACTTCTGAAAGAAGTGCAGGATTATAATCAACATGAACAATATCTTTGGAATCTATGATGGTTACAAATTGAGATATTATTTCTTCTCCGATTTCTTCAGGGGTAATAATATGTGAGGGATCGCTCTTTAATGGCTCTCCCCATCCTATTAAATTGACAACATACTTCTCTAGAACTCTTAAAACCTTTTCTATAAAAAAGGTTCCTAAAGTATCAACAGCCTTGGTGTGTATAAAGCCATGTGCTCTACTTGTTGTTTCAATAAACTGTTCATTGTCTCCTTTTATGGAGATTCTGCCCATTATTTCCCGTGTGCCTAGAAAACGTTTCCAGCCTTGAGCTTTTCTCTGATCTATACCGAAAACGTCCTGTCCGGCTTCGCCGTATGGATTAATACGAAAACCATTCTTATAAATAAAAACCGATCCATAGTCTTTAGGGGTTACTCCTCCCATTTGACGAGTAAAACTGATTTTAGCACTTTGGTTTAAATAAAATACAACAATACATATATCCTGTAGTTCTTGATATTGGCGATTGCGCTCAACAACAGAGAAAATAAAATCACCTCTGTCTGTCAATTTGCTGGTAATGAGCTTTCCGTCTTCAGATATACTTACCTCGATACAAGTGGTTTTTATGTTGAGTTTTTCAAATATATCGTTATGTATTATCCCGTTGACAATATCCCTGTCCGGATTTACTCCGCTTTTTTGTATAGCCTTATCATCATTATTACGTTCTGATTCAGCAATAAGTTCAATGCTGAACGGAAGTTCACCTTCATTGGCATCAGGACTAATAAGCTTCATTAATGATCTTTTCAGATGCAGAAGCGCATCCCGATCCCACTCCTCACGTAATTGTTCTATAATCAAAACCGTGCCACTCTTATAGTCACTGGGAAGAGTATTTTCTGTTGAGTACTGAACGGGTATATTCACAAATTCTTTAGTGTCATCCAACTCAAAAGTATTCCAATCCACTTCTACTGTGTTTGCAAGCGTATCCTGCTCAGTTTTGGTTATCATTTTTAACTTTGCTCCGAGCCGATCACAGGAAAAACGTCCTACACCTTTTGCTCCGGCCACTTCGCGTTTGATTTTATCCCGAAAAGAAGTTTTTTTACGATGCTGTGGTTTTTTTTCGGAATACGCAACAAACAGCCATTTGGTTAAAATATCATCATATGTCATCCCACAACCATTATCTGAGATAATAATTCTTGCAGATTTCTCATTCGATTTTTCCATAGTAATGAGTACTTTGCTTGCACCGGCATCATATGAGTTTTTTACCAGTTCGAATACTGCTATATATTTGTCGCTAATTAAATCTCTACCTATAAGATTTTTTAAACCAGAGCTTATCCGAAAGGATAATTCCTTATTTTTTTTGTTCATGCGACAACACCTCCATTATAGCCATACCAACTTGTTCAGCAAATAAAGGTGGAACAGCATTACCAACCTGTGTGTAACGTGGAACTTCCAGCTTGCGCTGTTTACCTCCCGATGTATATTTGCCTTTAAACTCAAACCAATCCGGGAAACTTTGTATACGTGCATGTTCTCTTACGGTTAAGATTCTTGGCTCTTTATAGTGTATCAATTCATCAGGAATAGATGTTATTGTCGGCGCTTGAGAATTGGGATCCAAAACCGTAACTCCTCTGCGATTGAGATTCCCAACTATACCGTCATTTGGAGTAATATGTTTGCCTACTGGTGCTTTATCCAACAGATCTTTATGTAGCTTTATTGTATCTTGTCTGTGATTGACAAAGCGATGACTGTCTGCAATTAATCCGGTAGTTTTGGATTCCGAGCGCATCAAACGTTGATAGTTTGACTGTACCGGCCCATATATTCCAGCCATAAATCCTCTACTATCAGGGGATGGCTTCGATCCGTGGGCTTGTTCCAAATCACTAATAGCATCCTTAATATTTGTTGTACAAGATATACCTTTGGATTTGCAAAAGATCTCCCTGTTTTCATCAAGAGTTTTAAATACATCTTTAGGAGAACCGCCCATCATTGCAATGAGAATAAAACGTTTTCGATTTTGCGGAACTCCGTATTCAGACATATCAATGATCTGATATACTGTTTTATATCCAAGACGTTTTAATGCATTCTCAACATATGATGAATACTTTTTTGTTCCTTTATTCCCTTTAAAGCGGACTGTAAATCCATGAACATTTTCAAATACAATCACCTGTGGAAGAACCAATTTTATAAACTTGATATAAGATTTGACTAATTTGTTTCGTTGATCATCTTTTTTTCTCTTGCCTGCCATAGAAAATCCTTGACAAGGAGGACCTCCTGCCACAAGCGTAACTTTTCCTTGAAGATCAATTAAATCTTTTGCATGTTCTTTTAAGAGAACATTTATATCACACTCTTTTATCGGCAACCAAGCTGGCCATTTAAAATGCTCTTTATTGTCAATAAGATTATACTTCAGGGTGGCAAACGCATCGACATTTTTTTCTATAGCAAATAATCCTGTCCAACCAGCATTCAACAATCCGGTAGACAGGCCTCCGCATCCCGCAAAAATGTCGATGTAGTATTTTTCGTTTGCCATGATAGCAGCACCTCATATTTGGACACAAAAATCATATTAATTTTATCATATCTCTTATTGACTATCAATGTCGGTAGATACACAATTGTGACTATTGTGTGCGATGCAGTGGAGAATGCTCCATAGGCGCCGATTGAGATTCCTAGTAATATGGTAACGCCAGGGATTGTCCCCGGCGGACTTTCCGGTCTTCAATGTTTTACATATTGACAATCATCAATATGTCGTGTAGAGAACGGAGGGATGGTTCCTTTCGTTCTCTCTCTGTTCTCAACGTGTGAAAATGCAAAAAAAGAACGAAAGGAACCGTCCGTTCTCGACCGGCTTTTCCGGCCTCTCAGGTGCCCGGCTCTTCACCAGCGCTTCACAGCAGTCGAATTCCTCATCGCTGATGATCCGGAGACGCTCTATGGCGGGGAAAGCTCCTCACCGAACCATAGGACGCCTTTGTAGATCGGATTGGAGATGATCGCCAGGATACCGGTGCCGCGCCACAGGGTGGTTCCCCGTTTTGTCTTGATACCCCGCAAGTTCAGCTGAGAGGCCACCTTGTTGGTACCATACCCCTC
>ONTX01000502.1 GCA_900320825.1 uncultured Lachnospiraceae bacterium
AAACCCGTAAAATGTTCAAGCTGATCGATATCAGAGAATCTTCTTACAAGCTTGTAATAAAGACTTCTGGCACCCCACATAAGTCGTTTTTCGGATGAATTAGTCTTCTGGCCCACTACAACCTTGTTACCTTTTTCCCATGCATCAATAAATTCAGGAATTAGTTCAACGGGATCCTGAAAATCGGCTGCGATGGATATGCTGCAATCTCCGTCGCTTTGTAAAAGCCCGTATATCGGAGATCTGAGCCAGCCGTAATTTCTCTCATTAAAAATAGCTTTTACTTTTATATCCTGTTCACATTCTTTTTTAATGATCGCTCTTGTGGAATCAGTAGAATCATTATCAATAACAAGAATCTCATAATCGTAAGACGTAAGTTTTTCAGCAAAAACATTTTTCACTGCCGCGATCATGGGACCGATATTTTCTTCTTCGTTAAATGTAGGAATTACAACAGAGATCTTTTTCATATATCATCACCATCAAACAGGGAAAAAATAAAAATTAGTTTCCTCGGTATCTTCATCTATCTGCATAATATCAACCAGCGTACCGTTTCTGTATGTTTTACATATGTAACCGATATTCTTCATAAGCTCAATAGCTTCATTTGGATGATATCCGAATCTTTTAGCGTGTTTTCTTAATAATTCACAATAAACAAGAGGTTTGTTCTTTCGAAGCGTTTTTTCGGCGCCACGCAAAACAAAAAGTTCATTACCCTCTACATCAATTTTTATAAAACCAATATTTTCGATAGAGTTCTCAGATACAAGATCATCAACAGTTGATACCTTGCATTCTACTTCCTTCATAGATGATCTTCCGGTATACTCACCATCTTTGGTGCTTTCGCGAAGATAATACTCATCGGTAAGCGGCTGAAGAGATGCAGCTTCAGAAGCTCCCGGAAGATAAAAAACAAAAGAACCTTTCTTATCGGACATACCAAGATTATAAGTGTGATATCTGCTTTTATCCACTTCGTTAAGCAAAACAGTCTTTTCAAGCATATCATATGTTGTGGGAATCGGTTCAAAAACATGAAAATCTGACTTTACACCGTCCAGATAAAGTTCAAGACTGAAAAGACCTACATTTGCCCCAATATCAAGAATATTCATGCAGGGATGATCACGAAGATATCCCTTAACAACATCCATATCTTCCTTCTCGGAATCCGTACCCATAAAAAGATCTGTCTCGGCACGGCATATCGTCTGAGACAGGTCAAAATACATCTTTAGACCGTTCTTTTTGGTCAAAATACAATCACCTGCGAAGATACTGACCGATTCACAATCATCATTATCCTCCAGCAGCCTTTGAACCATGGGAAAAACAGATGTACAGTTCTCTCTCATTACAGTCCAGTAATCTTTTTTACCTATCTCACCGGATTTCCATTTTTCTTTATAATCAACCATCAAACACTCCTGTAAAAATAACTTAATACATCATACATCCGGACAATTCATCCCTGTCCAATAGTGGAGCCATATCCTCAAGAGGTCTGCTCTGCATCTGTCCGTTCTCATCCATATAATTGCATTGCTTGGGAAGGATCTTCTGCTGAATATCGGCCTTGACAACGCAAAGGGCCGGTCCGTCATATTCAAGCACATCCTTAACTGTATTTTCAAGCTCTGATTCATCGGAAAGTCCATAGGCTTTAATCCCAAATGCCTCAGCTACCTTTTTAAAATCAGGAAGACTAAGCCCGGATTCTATTGTACACCCGGTGAGCTTTCCTTTAAAGTTCCCGTTTTGAGAATGCCATATCATGCTGTAACCGCTGTTATCGGCAACAAATATCTTAACAAGCAGATTAAGCCTCTTTATAACCTCAAGTTCCTGAATATTCATCGCTATACTACCGTCACCGGTAACACAGATCACTCTTCTTCCGCCGGATCCAATACAGCTTCCGACACAGGCAGGAACATCATAGCCCATGGCAGCCATACTCTTATTAAGAAACGCCCTCTGGCCTTTTTTCAGTCTGAGAGCCTTCATTCCAATATCGACAGTAGTTCCGGAACTGGTAAACTGGTAAATATCATCAGACTTCATATTATCAGAAAGAACATCAAAAAGTTTATAAAGACTTACATATCCCTCCCTGGGACTTTGTTCAGGGATCATAACAGGGTATTTATCTCTTATCATTCTGCAATGGCCTAGCCATTCGGTTCTCTCGGAAATATCAATGTCCGCTTTATGCCTGATCAAAGCATCAATAAAATCTCCTGCATCAGAGGCAATCTTCATCTGAGGATGGAGGCTTTTTTTGTTCATCTCATTTTCATCTATATCTACCATGACATGAAATGCATTCTGAAGATATCCCGCAAAGTTATATCCTGTATTCAGAAGACTTAACCTGGTGCCTATGGAAAGAACAAAATCCGCATTTTGAAGAATAAGATTCGCGTGGCGATGACCGACTATATTAGGCCTTCCAAAATAATACGGATCATCTTCATCAAGAAGATCCACTCCATTCCATGATACAAAGGAAGGAATCTTAAGCATTTTTGAAAGTTCGCGGGCTTTATCTGCCGCATGGGAAAGCCTGACTCCATTGCCAAGAATAAGAGCGGGTCTTTTAGCTTTATTAAACTCCTCAATAACTTTGTCTATATCTTCATCATTAGCAAAAGGAACTGAATCTATATCAGAATAACCTTCAAGGGAATCAACATCCACATCCGTTGCCTGAATATCAAGGGGAATATCTATCCAGACAGCTCCCGGACGATTTGAAGTCATTAAAGAAGCGGCTTTTTCAAGTTCAAACCTTATCTTGTAAGGATCCATGATCCTGACAGCATACTTTGTATATGGCTTTACCATAGAAATAATATCAACTTCCTGTATACCGAACTGTCTTATATTCTGATCACCCACAAGATCAGCACGCTTTGCCTGTCCGGAAATAAACATAACAGGAATTGAATCCATATATGCACCGCAAAGACCCGTTATAGCATTGGTCGCACCGGGGCCGCTTGTAACAAGGCATACGCCAATACCTTCTCTGATACGGGCATAACTTTCGGCTGCAACGGATGCTCCCTGTTCATGGAGCATAAAAATACCTTCAACGTTCTCACTGCATCCAAGAGAATTATTCAGATGCATCGCACCGCCACCGGTCACACAGAAGACTTTATCAACACCCAGCCCTGATATGAACTTTATAATGTAATCCGAAATTTTCATTAAAATTACCTAACTTCAAATATACTATCTGTAAGGAAAGTGATATTCATCCTGCCTTTTACAGATTCATAAAGATCCCTATACATATCTTTTATTTCTTCGTTAAGTTCATCCCATTTACCATCAGGATTAAGTGTCGGAAGAGATTCATCGGCATAACTTTCGTTGTATTTTGTCTTGAAACCGTCAAATCCTGACAAATAAACATCCGAAGCATCAAGCTTATTTAAAAGTCTGAGAGCAAGGATGACGGCATTATCAAAATGTTCCCATCCTCTTTTAATGACCAGATTGAAATTCACAATCAGTTCATCTTCATTTTCTTCAGTACTGATATTAGAAAGCAGGATCTTTTTAAGTTTATAAAACGTATCAGGATAAGTATTTCGGGCATAATCATACCTGACACTGTTAGTAAACAGCACATAATCCGGAACATATAGCTTGTTGATGGAATTTACTTCGATCA
>ONTX01000053.1 GCA_900320825.1 uncultured Lachnospiraceae bacterium
ATTTTAACCAACTATCTTTATCTGATTTCAGATAAGCTTTAAACATCTCAAGGTCATCTTTTGTGGTAAGTTTTATATTTTTATCAGATCCTGCCGCAAAATATAGCCTCTCACCCAGTTCCACCATCATCGTATTTGTGTAAGACGAACCATATATTCCTATCTCTTTTTCACCAGTGCCGGGGCATTCTCCATTCCCTGAAACCAACAGATCCATACTTTATTACTACTATCGTGAGGAAGAGATTGATCGTAGTTCTTATCGAACTCCTCCAATGTACTTCTATACTTCTTTTCGAGTTTTTGTTTCGCTTTCAGCTGAGTGGATAATCGAAGGATTTCCAGGGCAGTTCTACTCTTCCCTAATAATGCAAATTCACCAACAGCTGTTCCTAAAGAGCCACTCTTGACGTACTGCTTTATTAACTTCATTCCGCCCTGTTTTTGAAATGTCTCTTTTAGTCCCATCTGTCAATCCTCTATCTTTTGTCCATGTATTTCCAAAATCTTAAAGTGCGTCTTACGCTTATCTTCTGGTGGCAACTGCATATAATCGCCATAAGTCCATTTCAGGTACTCGTCAGCCATACCCATTCCCCGGAGTTCCATATCCTCAAACGGATACATCTTTCCTTTTCCATAAAACTCCGCAGGTACAATCTCCTTTGTCCGGTATGCACCCATTATATTGCCAATGAATTTGGCACCTTCTACTTTTTGCTTTCGAAGCAATTTGTCGATCTTTTCCTTTTGCTTATACGGTGTGGTTATTTTCTCAACTGGCAAACGTTCCATAACCCAGAGCAGCACTTTTTCTGCGGTGCCTCTTGGTCTTTTCCTGTCGATAGAATCCTTATAGCAAAGTGACATCAAAGCTCGATGATAGAGCACACGGAAGAAATAAATCTTCCTCAGCATTTTATTATTCGGGGTGCCATCAACAGGGAAAATATCTATAGAAGCATTGGTATAGCGGTTTTCATTGCCAATACGTTCTTCTTCTACTTTTGTTTCCGTGTCAAGAATGCGAGTTATGTAATAGTGATATTTTGGATCAGTGTGATAATTCACCATTCTGAGATGTGCCGACAACTCTTTCGGTGCAACTTCCAGGAACCTGTCATAATCTTTTCTTGGTATTCCAAGATCAATATCATCATCCCAAGGAATAAAACCTTTATGACGAATAGCTCCAAGCATCGTTCCACCAAGCATATAATAAGTGAATCCGTGTTTATTACAGATTGCTACGACTTCCTTTACAATATCCAAATCCACCTGATGCAGCAGGTCCATATTAGTCATAGCAAAACCTCACTCTTCTATCTTTATATCTTTCGTTTTCAGCAACACTGTTTTTCTGATCTGTGTACTGCTTGTGCTCTGCGTATAGGGGAAGTAAACGATTTCAACGCCTTTGTCCTTAAAGTACTCTTCATACCGGTTGAAACGTTCTGTGCCCTTATAATCAGAACCCACAAACAAGCGGTCATAATGCCAAAGATCCCAGGCATCAGAATCTTCGCGACAGCTGTCAACCACCTTGTCTACGTACTTGCACGCACCGACAATAGCTTTGCGCTCCTCCAGCGGAATAAAGGTCTCCTTGCCCTTCCATTTGCCGCTGTCGTGTACGCCAACAATCAGATAATCACACTGGGCTTTAGCTCGCCGTAGCAGATTAAGATGTCCCACATGGAACAAATCAAACGTTCCGGAGAGATAACCAACCTTGACCTTCCTGCTATCATCGAGACGTCCGGATTCTTTTTTATAGTTATAGCTGTGGAGTCCATACTCATGAGGGTCAGCCGCATATCTCTCAAGAACAGCTTTGAACGTTTCCTCATACTGAGGAATGAAGCGCGTATCTCGATTGAAGAGGTGCGCAAGAATCTCCTCCGCCAAAGGTCCCGTCACGGAAAGATCATTCTTGCCGCCGTAGAACTTAGAGCCTTTGAAGCTTGCGGGACTCACATCCAGAATACGGTTCTCTGTTCCGGCTACTTCCAGTTCAATATTTACAGATTCTACAAAACGCACTACACCAGCTTTCGCCGCTGCATACACACTTGCTGCAGGTGTGGACATCCATCCGGAAATGCTCCCCATCACACCGGCATAGAAGGTATCCTTGCTCAGGATTCTGTCATAGAATATACGGAAAATCTTGATAGTAGAAACCGTATCTATGGTGAGCATACGGTCAATTTCCGCAATATGATGCGCCTGAAAATCTGCCACACGACCAATACCTGCTGTAACCATCAGAAGCTTAACGTCTTGGTCAGCGGCAAGTGAAGTAAAAAGATCCTCGTCGAAATCGAGAAGGTCACAATAATTGTGGTGAAATGAATCTGCATCAAGAACACCCGCTTCAGGGCCAGTCCTATCGCAGATTTCCAAATAGTATCCCTCCTTAATTAATCTATTGCTGATGGCAAGACCGATACCATTACTTCCACCTACAATTACTGCTTTTTTCATTAGTTAGCTCCCTTAATACGATCTATAATCTTTCGTTCAGAAACTTGGTATACTCTCTTCCATACCTCAATAAACACGATCAGCCCAACAACTACTGCAACCCAGACAGCTACAAAGCTGATCCACCCATGCCCAAAGAGATACAGACACTTTACTTTCTCAATTACACGGAATATGACCATCTGCGCTAAATAAAGCTCAAGGCTTATTCCGCTCAGATATTTCATCACTTTGTTGTTAAGAATCTTACTGTCCACGCTGATGGCATAAAAGAGCCATGGCAGGAACAGGATTAGGTTCTTCAGCATCCAAATGCCAGCGTTCCCAGCAGGTACAAAATACCAAGCTACTGTCAGCCCCGAGCAACCTGCCAGCCATGCCCATCTATACCGCCGCACAAAGCCTTTGATTGCTTTTCTGTTGAGATAAGCTGTACCCCCACGAAAATTGGGGCGCAGTAAAGGAAATTATGCCGTGCAGCGAAGCCCTCAATCACAAACTTATCCGTGAAGTAATAGAAGGAGCATAACAGGCTAAGTACAATGCTGATTCCGAACGTAATCCACGCTCTTTTCTTTGTCCAGCACAGATAAACCACAAACGGAAAGAGCATATAGAATAGGAAAATCACACCAAGAGTCCAACTGACACCTATGACATCCAGTTGATTGTTTGGCAGAAGTCCGAAGACCAACGTCGTTTCTGTCAGCCCCTCAATGAGGTGAGCCAAGCTTCTGTCCATCACAATGTCAATAACAATCAGCGTGATGAAAAACGGAAGAAGTTTCTTATACCTTTTCGTGTAAAAACTGTTCAGGTCAATACTGTCAGTCTTAAACCGTTCATAATAGCCGCAGAACATACCAAAACCAGAGATCATAAGAAATAGTGGGACAAAATGTGTCCATGAACCCACGATTTCTCTTCCTACTATCCCCAGCTCATATGTGGCATTAGCCGCAATATGCATTGCGATGATACACAGGCAAGAAATCGCTCTCAAGCCATCCAGGTTATCGTACCGTTCTCTCTGTTCCATTCTTCCACAACCTCTTATACTCGTCTCCTATAAACTGCCAACTATATGCGCTCTTTATCCTTGCCTTAGCAGCAACTCCATACATAGTTCGTTCTTCTGTGGACATTCTGTCAGCTTTGTCGATGAGCTTCTCTAGGTCTCCAGCCTCTTTCTTCCAATACAACGCAGCATCTGCTCCAACTTCTCGGTTAAAACCAACGTCGAGCAACAGATTCAGTTCCGTACTTCCCAACGCCTCCAGAAGGCTCGGATTCGTCCCGCCTACCTCGTGCCCATGGAAATAGCCATAGGCATTTTCACGAATCTTCTTCAGCAATTCCCTGTCATACACAGTCCCAACAAACTTGATGCGTGGATCAGCGCTGAAATGAAATGTCTCTTCCAAGTAAACTCTCAGCTTATCATTCATATTCGTAATGATAGCGAAGTCCTTCTTACTGTGACTCCTCATAAATTCCCGGATCATAGTCTCATAATTATTCTCCGGAACGAACCTGCCAACC
>ONTX01000085.1 GCA_900320825.1 uncultured Lachnospiraceae bacterium
TTCTTTTCCGTAGATCTCGATGACTGCTTTTGCCAGAACGTGGGCAATAGAATGACGATAAAGACTTAAAAACATTTCCTGATCCATGATTTTTCTCCTTCTTGCGTCCTGCTACCGGCAGGAATTCGCTTTAAAAATATAAAAGATAAGCCTTTTTTAAGGCTTATCCTTTATTTTATAACTATTATACGGCCTTCGCAACATTAAAAATATCGTAATTTAAGACTTTTCGGGCTTTTTTTCAGCCTTTTTTATCTTACTTGCAACCGCTTTCATCCTTCTTACCATTATAACAGCCACAACGACCGCGATCAGGGCTATTACAGCATATCCGATGTAAGTAAGGGTTTTGTCGGGATTTTTGGTGATACAAAGCACCATATTACCGGATGTGATCTGTGTCTGGGCATAACTTCCCTCTGCACTGAAGGGGCTTTCAATCCATGTATCCCCGTTTTTAACCCAGAGCCTGTACTCATCATAGGGAGAATAAAGTCTGAGTTCCGGATACTCCTGCTCACCGTTAAACAGGGAATCTTCCCCGTCAAATAAAATCTCATACATGACCTTATCTGTGTAAGCACTTGAATCGGGAGTTTCGAAAGGTTCATCGGCAACCGATGCTTTGAGGGTATCTCCCGTTTTGAATTCTCCCTGTATCAGGGCAAGGGGCTTTCCTGTCTGCTCATACTCCGATTCGGACTTTATGACGGCAACATGGGAAACATATTCAGCATCTATCACAAGGTTGCCGGTAACTTTTACATCAGTAAGGTCCGGCCAGACTCCGTAGCTTCCGTCCTTATCGGGTATCTCGGGGAGCACAAGATCCGAGACATTGTCGCCGTACCTTGCATGGAAGATCTTAATGATCTCACCGTCTGACACAAATGTGACCTTCAGTGATGCAAAATCATCCGGGATTCCTTCTATCTTCAGTACATCTTCGTAACTGATCTCATCGGCTATTCCGTCATAGCTTATATCATCTATCCCGTAAAAGTCTCCGGCCACATAGTGATTGCCGGTAAAATCGGAAGAATTGATGCTTTCCGTGTCAGAGTCCCTTAGTATCTGGCCCGCAACGCCTCCCTTTCTTCCGGAAGCATCGGAAAAAACAGGCATTGAGACCGAAGTCTTCACCGCGGAAGCATATCCGGCTATACCACCCACCAGGTCTTTACCGGAGATGGTACACAGTGCATAGGATGACACTATGCTTCCCTCGGAGTATCCCGCAACACCTCCGACATAATTACAGTCAGAAGATCCTGCCCTTCCGTAGCCTCTGCACTCCCTTATACATCCGTGCTCGCTGCGTCCGCATATTCCTCCTCCGCAGCTGGTACGTGCTTCAACCAGTCCGGAGTTTTCGCAATCGGTGATCACATTGGAGATCGCATATCCCTCGCCGGCTTTAAGATCAAATTTTACGATAACATTGCTTTCAAGGTTCTCGGTATCAACGGACATGCATCCGCAGGTTCCGCCTACATTGATATCACCGTTTACGCTGCCGTAGTTTACGCATGATACGCTTCGGCCGTTAAACATTTCGGAAATATCAAGTTCAGAAACATCCGAGAAAAGATATTTGGCGCCTTCTTCCGTGGTTCCGTTTATCAGATCTTCCACAAGATCATATGTCTTATCAATGCTGCTGTTTACAGCTATGATGTCATTAGTAAGAAGTGTGGAATATGCATTCGAAACAGCAACAAAATTGTCGGCAGCCCTCTGAAGATTGTCAAGATCTGCGCTTATGGTATCGGCATTCTCACTTAATGTATCGATATTCGAATTCCACTTATCTATTCCGGAATTTATGGTATCGTTAAACTCGTGTTCTGCCTCACGTCTTTCTTTTTCCGCTTTTTCCTCGGCTTCCTTCTTCTGCGCCTCAGTCTCTTCTTCGGCCTTCTTCTTTTCCTCTTCAGCCTTTTTCTTTTCCTCGTCGAGTCTTGCCTTTTCTTCCTCTGTCAGTTCCTCACCGTTTTCAAGGCGGCTTAAGATATCCTTTACATCCTGATCTGTTATATTGCCCGTATCAATACCGTCAGGAATGTTCGAATATTTATCAAACAGTTCTTCATACTGGCTCTTTACCGAATCAGCTGCAGCCTTGCCGGCATTTTCCGCCTGCTTTTCAACCATGGATGCCCAGTCACGGTCACCTTCGATCTTGTATTCGTCAAAGTCTCCTGTCATGGACTGTGCATCATCAAGAGCTTTTCCGGAAGCATTCTGAAGATCAGACACGGCTCCCTGAAGCGCGGGAGTTACTCCGTATGCGTCATTGGCCGTCTTTACCACAAGTTCATTGATCCTTGCGATTGAGTCTGAAACGGATTTTGTCTTATCGACTTCAATATAAGGCTCCTGCTGGCCGCAGATACCACCCACATCTTTTTTGCCGTATACTTTTCCTTTATTAACGCAGGAGTACACCATCCCGGACTGTCTTCCGCTTATGCCGCCGATGTTGTAACCGATCCTCTCGTATCCGACTATTCCCTCGTTTTTGGAATTCATAATTATGCCACGGGAAAAACCGGCTATTCCGCCTGCGTCCACTCCGGACTGATAGGATATGAGGGAAACGTCTCCTGTTATCTCGGAGATGATATCCACATCCCTTTCATCATTTGCAGCTGCCCATTCAGGTGTTGAGTTGATATTTCCCGTATTGGAACATCTTCTGATAACACCGTAATTTCGGCCTGCAATTCCGCCGGTGTAGTAGAATCCGGAAACCTGAGCTTCATTCTCGCAATCGATTATCAGTCCGTTTTCTCCGTTTATCCCCACCATTCCACCGATTGCAGTACACGCACTTACAAGGCCCGAGGTCTTGCATTTTCTGACACATCCGTCATTTACTCCCGCAAGGATTCCCGTCACATATGAATCTTCACCGGATATGATATTTGCCACAACGGTAAGGGAGTTAACATTTCCGGTTTTTCCTATGTAACGGAAAAA
>ONTX01000055.1 GCA_900320825.1 uncultured Lachnospiraceae bacterium
TCTTCTGACATATATTCAAAATTTCTTCCGCAAAGAGGGCTTCTCTTCATATTGATGCCGGGACCAAGGACCATCTGTACATTTTTAGCCTGGGCTTCATTTCCCAGGGTCTCAGCAGCTTCATATATAAGATCTCTGTCCCATGTTGCGGCAATGGCACACTCCGCAGGAAAACTGACTGCCTCCTCGGAATCGTTTATATCCGTGATACCCTGGGCCTGTTTTCTGAGTCCGTGAGGCCCGTCACACATCCACTCCGCTTTAATGCCGAGTTTTTCAAAGGTCTGTGTCTCCCACATGCCGACTCCGGTGGTAAGTGCCGCCTTCTGTTCAAGAGTCATTTTGGATACGATGTTTTTGATATCTTTTGTTTTCATGGGCTCACCCTCTTTGGAATGTTAACGGTTCCTTTTTCGATAATATCATCCATTAAAATGTGTTGGCAATAAAATTGTCGGGTAATAACGCACCTGACAGCCCGCGTCGTAATTGACACAAAATATCAAAAAGTGTATTATCTTAAAGTCGTTTTCAGATAACGGCGTGTGGCTCAGCTTGGTAGAGCGCTACGTTCGGGACGTAGAGGTCGCAAGTTCAAATCTTGTCACGCCGATAAAATTTTAGAGGCTCTCCGCAAAAAAGGCATTCCTTTGAGCGGCTAGAGCCTCTTTTTATAGGCGTGACACTCACGCACGATTACCCTTCCAAAAACTTATAAAGCAGTCTGTACAGTTCCTTTACGTCTTCCTCTGTTAAAGGAGATTCTTTTTTTCCCAGTTCCCGGGGAATATCCTTACACTTTTCCTTAAGATCGTTACCTTTTTTTGTGATGCTTATGACAGTCACCCTCTCATCTTCCTTGGAACGCTCTCTGGTCACATACCCTTCTTTTTCAAGAGTCTTTAAAAGCGGGGTGAGTGTTCCCGCATCCAGGTGAAGGATGCTTCCCAACTGACCCACATTGACCTTTTCCTTCTCCCACAGCACCATGAAGACGATGTACTGTGTGTATGTCAGTCCCAAAGGCTTCAGATAAGGATTATATGCCGCAACTATCTTCCTTCCGCAGGCATACATGGGAAAACATAACTGATTTTCAAGTAATAACTGCTTATATTCCTGTGCCATGTTTTTTACCTCTTACAGTAATCCCTCCACACATTTATCAACCTTGTCCATCTTTTCGGTGGGCTCGAATCTTGCGACCACGTTACCGCTTCTGTCTACGATGAACTTGGTGAAGTTCCACTTGATCTCGGGATTGTTCTTATAATCCTTATCGATCTTCTTAAGCATGGCGCTCATGGCAATGGCTGCGGGTCCTTTTCCGAAACCTTCAAATCCCTTTTGCTCCTTCAGAAATTTAAATAAGGGGATCGCGGTCTCTCCGTTTACATCCGATTTCTTCATCTGGGGAAATTTGGTATTGTACTTAAGCTGACAGAATTCATGGATCTCCTCATCCGTTCCCGGAGTCTGTCCCGCAAACTGATTGCAGGGGACATCCACGATCTCAAATCCTCTGTCGTGGTACTTTTCATACATCTCCTCCAGATCCTTATAATGGGGAGTAAATCCGCATCCTGTCGCCGTATTGACCACAAGAACCACCTTGCCTTCATAATCCTTCATTGATATCTCTTCGCCTGCTGCAGTCATAACACTTTGATCATAAAAACCCATAGTCCTTACCTCCTTAATATAATAAACGGGTTTGCGTTGTCTTTGACCATATTATATTTGACCAAATATAATATGTCAAGAAAAAAAGACACTCTCAAATATGAAAGTGTCTTTTGCATAATTACATAGTTTATATACATTGCTACTTGCTTATTACTAGATTAGAAGTCAAAACCAAAATCATTACCATCATCTACTGAAGGGTCAGTTACAATTAAAAGTCCCTGATCGATCAGATCCTGGTACTGCTTGTCAATTGAGGGATCTAACGGTTCATCGTCATAATCTGCAGGTTGCTGTGCCGGCTGACTATTACCGGCAGGCTGCGGTGCAGGTTGCTGCGCCGGCTGTTGCTGCGGCTGCTGCCCGGTCACGCTCTGATCACCGGGGGCTTTATCAGCCTCGGCAGCCATATCTCCTGCCGTGTAGGTTCCGGTTATGGTTCCTATTGCCAGGATATTTCCGGGCTGCTCACCATCATTCAGGTCACAGCCGTATTTTTTCTCTTCAAACTTAAGGTTTTCGCTGTCGAAAGATCCGTAGATCTTTGATACAGGCTCCTTAAGGGCAATGACATATATCTGATATTCATGGGTTCCCGAGGGAGGATAAGGTCCTACATACTCCGACGATGATGCCCATCCCTGAGGAAGCTGTGTTTCCTTTACATTGGCGGATTTCCAGTGCATCCAGTGACTTGCGGTATTATCAACCATATATATCACATATGAATCCGCACCATCCACCGCATCCCAGCTAAGCTGCGGAGATACGTTGGAGCCGCCGGTTTTTGAGATAACGCTGTTCCATACTCCGTCTTTAAGATCTTCAGATGTAAGTTCTATCGATGCCACGTTCATCTCCAAAGACGAGTCTTCAGACGCATCAGCTGCCTGAGCCTCTTCTGCCGGATCCTTTTCTTCCGTTGCAGCAGGCTCATTTTGCACGGTTTCTTCTGTCACTGCAGCAGCCGGCTCTTCGGGCACTTCCCCTGCACCGTTTTTTCCGCATGCACAAAGACTTAAAAACAGTACTGACAGCAGTGCTGTAACCGCTCTTTTTCTCATAAACTCTCCTCACACATTCCTGATATGTTCGTTAATATATTTTTCGTATCTCTGATTATGGGATTTTATCGCATTTTCGGATTCCAGATATTCAAGAAATTCTTCTTTTCCTACCCACTTGTAATCCACGGTCTCCCCATCCTGAAGGACCACGCTGTCTTTATCGCAGCTCACCCTGGCAACATATGAATGGAAAAATGACCTGCTGGTGTCCTTGTAAAGGATATTCACAAGTTCCATGGAATCGGGCTTAAGTCCCGTTTCTTCAAAAAGCTCCCTGCAGGCCGCTTCCAAAGGTTCCTCTCCTTTTATGGCCGAGCCCCCGGCACTTGCCTCCCAGAATCCGGGATACACATCCTTATCATCGCTCCTTTTGGTGATAAGAAATGTCCCGTCCTCGTGAATAACAAGGATATCAACAACCAGATGATATCTTCCCTCGGGGATGGCCTTAAAGTTTCCGTGTCCTCTTTCAAAGGTCTCTCCCGTCCTGTTTCCGTCTCGGTCATACAGATCCCAGTATTCTGCCATATCTGCTCCTTATCCGTGTAACGCCAAATGGAAGATCTTGCTTTTCAGACCCTAATTATAACATTAAATCAATCTCTTTTTCCGAAAAAGTAGTACAATAATATAGTTACCATAATTATACTCTGAACATCTTACAGGAGAGGGATTGATCATGAGTGTTGTAAAAACCAACGAAAAATGTATCGGATGTAACAAATGTATACGTGCCTGCAGCTGCATAGGTGCCAACGTCGCAGTCCAGAAAGACGGGGCAAACTGCATCGAAGTAAATCCGGAAAAGTGCATCGCATGCGGTGCCTGTATAGACGCCTGTGAACACGGAGCAAGAGAATACTTTGATGATGTGGAAAAGTTCTTTGCGGATCTAAAGCGCGGAGTTAAAATATCCGTCCTTATCGCACCCGCATTTTTGGCAAATTACCCGGGTGAATACGGCAAATATCTTGGAATGCTCAAAAAGCTGGGTGTAAATCGTTTTATCAGCGTATCCTTCGGTGCGGATATCTGTACCTGGGGTTACATCAAATATATCACGGAAAACAAATTCCTGGGGGGAATATCCCAGCCCTGTCCTGCAGTAGTCGGATATATTGAGCGCTATCTTCCCGAACTGTTACCGAAGCTCATGCCCGTTCAGAGCCCCATGATGTGTGGTGCCATATATGTAAAAAAATATCTTGGTGTCAGCGACAAACTGGCATTTATCAGTCCCTGTATCGCAAAAAAGAACGAGATCGACGATCCCAACAACAAGGGATATGTTTCATATAATCTGACATTCTCAAAACTGGTTGCATATTTGAAAGAGCACCCAGTAAGCGGAGCAGAGCCCTATACCGACGAGATTGAGTACGGCTTGGGTTCAATTTATCCCATGCCCGGAGGTCTTAAGGAAAATGTATACTGGCTTCTCGGAGAAGATGCGCTTGTCCGTCAGATGGAAGGCGAGCATCATATGTACGAGTACCTCCAGCGCAACAAGGACCGCATAAAGTCATCACGCACCTCATATCTTTTCGTGGATGCCTTAAACTGCACAAACGGATGTCTGTACGGTACCGGAGTGGATAACAGAAAGACCCTCAACGAGGATGTGTATGAGAGAATCTTAAAGATCCGTTCCGACAGCAAAAACAATTCCAAAAAATCCGCATGGGGAAGAAATCTTACTCCCGCCAAGAGACTCGAAGTTCTCAACAAACAGTTTGCAGGACTTAATCTGAATGATTTCCTCAGAAA
>ONTX01000263.1 GCA_900320825.1 uncultured Lachnospiraceae bacterium
CACCAGTCGGTCATAGTATTCGCCCCTGACAAAATCCAGGCTTTTTTCTTCTTCAAAGCGTCTGACCATGGGACCGAAGATGTTAAGAATCTCAGCTGTCAGAAGGCTTCTGGGAACATTTTTGCCCCAGGCATCTTCCAAAGTAATGGCTGTATTTTTGATCTCTTTAGGAAAATTCTGGTGACGGACGTTGATGCCCACACCTATCACCACATAACCTATGTAGTCAGACTCGCAGTTCATTTCGGTAAGCATTCCGCAGCATTTTTTTCCGTCTATGACTATATCGTTGGGCCACTTGATCATGGGAGCCATTTCGTGTCTTTTTTCGCTGCGCTTTCTGCCGGAAGTTTTGTATATCCTCCCTTCCAGCATTTTTTCCATGGCCATGCACACGGAAAGGGACATAAGAAGGGTCAGCATGGGTGCATCCGAGGGGCGCACATCAGGCCTGAACATGTAGGAAAAATAGATATTGCTTCCGGGAGGTGAGTTCCAATCCCTGCCACGTCTTCCCCGGCCCGCGCTCTGGTTGTCGCTTGCTATCAAAAGTCCGCTCTTAGCCCCGGAAGAAGCACGTCTTGCACATTCTGTATTGGTGGAGTCGATGGTATCGAAAAACAAAACCTCACTGACTCCCGACGTCTCTTCCAGCCTGCTTTTTATCTCGTTACCGGAATAAATGTCGGAAGAATCTCCCGATCCTTCTTCCACAAGTCTGTACCCCCTGTTTCTTACGGCTTCGATCACGTAGCCTTCGTTTTCAAGAGATCTTACAGCCTTCCAGACAGCGGTCCTTGATACATTTAAAATTGTACAAAGCTCCTGGCCTGAGACAAAGTCTTGTCTCTTGCGCAGGAGCTCCAGTATCTTTGCTTTCATTTCTTATAATGTGGCATCCATTACTGCTTTGATGGTATGCATTCTGTTTTCAGCTTCAACAAAAACAAGGGATGCAGGGGACTCAAACACTTCATCGGTCACTTCCATCTCATTAAGACCGAATTTCTCGGAGATCTCACGTCCCTTCTTGGTACCCAGGTCATGGAAAGAAGGAAGGCAGTGCATGAAGATCGCATCGCATCCTGCCATATCCATAACATTTTTATCTACTCTGTAGGGAGTAAGATCCCTGATCCTCTCCGTCCATACATCATCGGGCTCACCGAGAGAAACCCATACATCCGTATAGATGATGTCCGCACCCATGGCTCCTGCCTGGGGGGAATCGGTGATGATTATCTCGGAACCGGTACCCTTTGCTATCTCTTTTGCCTTTTCGATATAAACTTCCGAGGGCTGATATTTTTCGGGAGCACAGATCACACAGTTCATGGATACAAGTGCGCATGCTACCATAAGGGAATTCGCGGTGTTCATGCGGGCATCTCCCATATAGCAGAGGGTAAGTCCCTCAAGTCTGCCGAAATGTTCCCTGATGGTAAGAAGGTCAGCAAGCATCTGTGTGGGATGGGATTCGTTGGTCAGACCGTTCCATACGGGCACTTTTGAATAATACGCAAGTTCCTCAACGATGGTCTGCTCAAACCCTCTGTACTCGATACCTTCAAACATTCCCGCAAGTACCCTTGCGGTATCCGCAATGGACTCTTTCCAGCCGATCTGTGAACCGGCGGGATCAAGATATGTTACATGCATTCCAAGGTCATGGGCCGCGACTTCGAAGGAACATCTGGTCCTAGTACTTGTTTTTTCGAAGATAAGTGCGATATTCTTACCCGGATGTCTGTCTGCAACGGAAATACCTTTTTTCTTTTTGTCCTTGAGTTCTGCCGCAAGATCCAGAAGATAGAAAACTTCTTCCGTTGTAAGGTCACTCATCTTGAGGAGATCTCTTCCCTTTAAATTAACCATTTATCAGTCCTGTTCTCTAAAAACCGCATATCCGCCCTGCGGCGGATATACAGTCAGTGATCATGTTTAGTTTAACTAATTTAGAGCCTGTTTTTATCAGCACTCTTCGTATCCTGTATGAGGATCTGTGCACTCATCAGCCTTCTTTACACCGGGTTTAGCGGTCTTGGCAGTCTTGATGCCCTCTTCGAGAGCAACGCCCATGCTTGCGATTCCCTGAAGTTCTGCGGGAAGAAGGATGGTGGTAGCCTGTCCGTCTGCAACCTTTTCAAATGCTTCGAGGCTCTTAAGCTTGAGGACCGCCTCATCAGCCTGGGCATCTCTTAATAGCTTGATACCGTCAGCCTTAGCCTGCTGAACCTTAAGGATAGCTTCTGCCTGACCTTCTGCTTCGAGGATCATCTTCTGCTTGTGTGCATCAGCGTGAAGGATCATTGCCTGCTTTTCAGCTTCTGCATTAAGGATTGCGGATTCCTTGTTACCTTCTGCCTCGAGGATCCTTGCTTTCTTATCACCCTCTGCTCTGGTTACGGCTTCACGTCTCTCACGCTCTGCCTTCATCTGCTTCTCCATCGCATTCTGGATC
>ONTX01000127.1 GCA_900320825.1 uncultured Lachnospiraceae bacterium
GTAAATACTATTGGCAGATTCTGAAAAATGGACATTGAAAACAGAGCCCTTCTCATTTATTCTGCGGAGGACATAAAAAGAAATAAATGGTTTACAGACAGGCTGACTGAGAAGGCAGCCTGTTATGGCACGGAATTAAAACTTATTACTTCTGATGAATGCAGGGATGAATACATGGTTGAAAATGGCCTGTGGGATAATAAACCTGCATTTATCATCAATCGTTCTAGAGAAGCGGATATTTCGGAATGGTTTGAAAATAAAGGAATACGCTCTTTTAACAATTCTGAAACTATCCGTACAGGTAATGATAAATATGCGGAATACGAATTGTTTGAAAGCAGAAAGCTGCCGGTAATGGAAACTGTAACCGGAGGCTCTGCCCCGGAAAGCATCCCTTTCGAAGCTCCCTACATAATAAAAAAAAGAAACGGGCACGGAGGAAGCGATGTTTTTAAATTGGAAACAAAGGATGCTCTTGGCACATTTTTGGTGGATAAAGATCCTTCCCTGTATATCATTCAAAAGATGTGCGATGAGCCGGGAGTGGATATGCGACTGTATTTGCTCGGAGGAAAGGTTATAGCTTCTGTCATCAGAACTTCCGAAAAGGATTTCAGGAGTAACTACAGTCTCGGGGGAAAAGCAGAAACTACGGAGGTTCCGGAAGATATCCGTACAGCGTCGGAAGCGATCGCGCGTGGGCTGAGTGCCGACTATATTGCTATCGACCTGATCCGTAATAATGGAGGATGGGTTTATAACGAGATAGAGGATGCCGCAGGTGCCAGGATGCTTTATGAACTGACGGATATAGACATTGCATCGGATTTTATCCACTATATTTTTGAAAGCACTTAACAAATGTGGAAAAATGGGATAGAATATTGCAATGTGTTGGGCAAAAATGTGCCGACCTGTTTTGAAAGGAGTTTTTCGTGTCAGACAATAAGGAAAAAACTGCAGATACAGAGATAAAAGAACAGACAAAGACCAAATACGATCTTAAAATGGAAAAACGTGCCAAAGAAAAGGCGCGGGAGGAAAGGGAACTTAAAGCCTGGAAGATAGGCGGTGTGGTTGTATTACTGGCCATTATTGCTTTTGTTGCCTCATTTCCCATAAAGAGATATGTGGATATCAATGAAACCGTATGTACCATCGGCGGCAGGAAAGTAAACAGGCTGGAATATGATTATAACTACAACATGATCAAAAATTCTTTCCTCAATAATCAGGGTGCTTACCTGACCTATTATGGTATCGATACCGCTAATATTGAGGATCAGCCTTATGATGATACCAAGTCATTCAGAGATTATTTTGAAGAAGAGACCGTTAACAGGATCAAGCAGACCGTTGCACTCAGTGCTGAGATAGAGCGTGAAGGTTATGCCGCTGATGTCAGCAAGGAATATGATGAGTTCGTAGGGACCATGAAGGAGACAGCAAAGTCAGCCAATGTCAATCCTTCCGAGTATGTAAAGCAGTCTCTCGGTGAGTATGCAACCATCAGAAACCTTGAAAAGTATGTTAAGGAATCACTTCTCATTTCAAAATTCACTGATGATAAGCAGAAGTCCTTTGCTCCTTCCGACGCCGATATCGATGCAAGATACAAGGAAGATGCGGAAGATTACGATCTTTTCGATTATTATCTTACAAGGATAGATGCAACTCTTCCTACCGCTCCCACCGAGCTTGCTGATGAGGGTGCTACGGTGGCAGAAGACGGAACATATACTCCTTCCGATGCCGAGAAGAAGGCTGCAATGGACGAAATAAAGCCTCTTGCAGATGAAGCAGAAGGAAAAGTCTTTGATGAGGGAGAGAAGCACGAAGGAGAGACCTCATCCGTTGTAACATATCAGATCCGCAACTGGCTTGTAGATGCATCCA
This sequence comes from uncultured Lachnospiraceae bacterium, assembly GCA_900320825.1. Classification (GTDB taxonomy): domain Bacteria; phylum Bacillota; class Clostridia; order Lachnospirales; family Lachnospiraceae; genus AC2028. Next base: position 1,900 of record ONTX01000127.1, read on the forward strand.
GAAAAGAAGGAGACACAACGGTCATAGAAGCGGAAATCCAGAACTGTTATTATGTTGTGGGTTTTGTATCCAGATATATTGATGAAAAGGAGACGATCAGTCTCAGGATAATCTCCACAAGCGAAGACAATGGAAGTGCCATCATCTCCGAATTTAATGAAGGCGGAGCCACGGAAGAAGTTTTCGCCTCACTTGCGGATAAATACAATGTAATGGGATCTATTGAAGGCGGTCTCTACGAGGGACTTAACGCAGAAGCACTTCCCGGAGATCTTCCCGCATGGGCAGCTGCTGCAGACAGAAAAGCAGGAGATGTAAGTTCGTATTTCGATGAGAGTTCATCTACAACATATGTATGTTATTATATAGGTGTTGGTAAGCCTTCATGGTATTACACCATCAAGGGTATATTGGAAAACGAGAGTATGGATGATTATCTCAAGGGACTGACTGAAACCCTCACCGTTGAAGATCCCAAGGGAAATCTTCATTATCTGACTATCCCGGCTGCCGAAGAAAGCACCCAGCCCTGACAGAAGATGACTCTGACGGGAACAGGAGAATGAATATCAATGCGGCCTTATCAAAGGCCGCATTTTGATTATACGGAATTTTTTATGCGAATTGATATTCCCAAAGACGCAAAATACATACTGGATACACTGAGCGGAGCGGGGTTCGAGGCTTACATCGTCGGAGGATGCGTAAGGGACTGCGCTCTCGGGCTTGTTCCCGATGACTGGGATATCACGACTAATGCCCTTCCGATGCAGGTTAAGGAGCTTTTCCGAAGGACTGTGGATACGGGACTTCAGCACGGGACGATAACAGTTATGATAGGGGATTCGTCATATGAAGTGACCACTTACAGAACCGACGGGGATTATTCCGACGGAAGACATCCGGATAATGTTACTTTTGTGTCGTCCCTTGAAGAAGATCTTAAAAGAAGGGATTTTACCATCAATGCCATGGCATACAACGACAGTGAGGGGCTTATCGATCTGTTCGGGGGCTGTGA
>ONTX01000099.1 GCA_900320825.1 uncultured Lachnospiraceae bacterium
ATCATACTGGATTCGATCGTAAATATTCTCAGTTTCATTATCATTAATTACCGGTTTAATACTTAATGTTGATATACCCCTTTCTATCATATCAGCGTACTCGTCTAATTTTTTACACTTGTCTTGAATCGCCGTATCATCCGTCGAATTTGAAATAGTTTTGCTAATGATTTTTAAGCCTGATATCGGAGTTCTTGTTACATGCAAAATATTCGAAACTATTGCTTCTATATCATCGATTTTTGTCGCATATGAAGCTGTCAGTTTCCGTAGATTTTCATCATCCGTCAACCCCACCTCGTCATTCCCATTATCTTTTAGATTCTCATTATGCAATGCTCTGGTTATTATCTTTTCTACATAATTGTAGTCAATAGTTTTGTCTTCTATTTCTTTAACTGAATTTCTCATATCAAATAATAATGATGTTTGAAAAGATATTTTATCTTCTAATTCTCTCTCTGATTCTTGCAAAAAACGCATGATACGATTTTGACTTCTTACATCACTAAATCCATCATAATTATCATTGTTATATGAATCAATCACCCTACTTAATCGATAGGATAATTCTGTATTTTCTGCTCGTAACTTTTCATATAATCTCTTTATATTATCGAGATCATATGCGTTTTTTCTACTAGTACTAGATTGTGATCTCAGAATAAATACCATCGTAAAACCTAAAACAAAAGCTGCCATTCCCGTCACTAATAAACTCATTATATCTGTAGATGACATATCGTTTCCTCCTTAACACTCTATAATTGATTTCAAGTTATATGATATTTAGATTATACTAAAAATAATATAATCTTACAGTTCAAATTCTATTGATGATAATATACTACATCATGTACTTGTATTCCAAATATATTAATAAATCCGCTGATTCCTCTACAAAACTGCGACCAAAGTGCGACCTTCACTAAAGAATTAGCGAAGATTACTTTTAAAGCATCTACTTTATTCCAACCGAATACAACGGTTGCACTGGAAACTTCTTTATGCTTTCTTTGTCAGTTCCTGATACATCTTCATGAGTGCCGCCACACAATCTGCCTCTGATATGCTGGTCGAGAAGCCGTAGGCTTTCATAACGGCTGCGTTGTTACGATCATGAGCCTTGCGAAGCTCCGGAGGCATGGTCAGAGGGTCATAAAGGTCTGCAAGGCTGCTGTCCGGATAAAGGGCACGGGCATCGAGGATTCCCTGAGCGGTCTGCTCGATCTTGACTTTCTGCTCTAGAGATGGGGAGGGCCAGGGGAAGTTATTGTATACGACCGGACCGTATCGGTAATCACTTTTAAGCCTGCCACAAACGACACGCATCCAAGCCATATGTACATTTGAATTTAAAATCCCAAACATGTACATTGTGGCATTGGGAATCATATATAGTAGATCGCTACTAATAATATTACTTCTCAAATATGCGATAGGGATATACCTTCTTCGTTCAGACGAAACTTTTGGCATAGCTAAATAATCAGATGATGGTTGACGTATTTGAGTAAAAAGCATTGGTGTCTCCGCATCCCGTCTTACAGATTCAGTGGCACTATTTTTTCGAAAATCTCTTACAGCTTCAAGCCTTTTCATTATAGGATGAATATTTCGATAATTAGAAGGCGGTACGTCTTTCAACCATAAGCAATATCGTACTTTGTCGTTGATCAGTTCATAAGATCCCATGTATCTTCTTATGAGTGTTCGTGCGGATGGGTACTGGCTTAATAATTCGCATTTTTCTTCCTCGGACATAATAAGATAGCCACCATCTGTTGGCTGGCTTCCTTTTGTGATGCTAGGAAGTCCTTTAGACAACTGTTTTCCCCTTGAAGTGATATAAACATCCGGAGCATTCAAAAGATATCCATTAATATGAGCAACCTTATTTACATGTTCATTTTCATACAGATGCTTTCCATTCGTGTCTGAATAACATGCAAACCCAATAATTACGCAGTGTACATGTGCCTTTTGTATTGCTTCGCTATCCCAAACAAAGGAACTATGTGCAAACTTAATCTCCACGCCCTTTTTCATTAGATGTTCCCACAATATACTTACCGACTCGCCCTGGACAATTGAATTTGTTGATACAAAGGCGCTAACTATAGTTGTATTCTGCATATAATCGGCAGCCTTTTGATACCATGCAGTAACATAATCTAACTTGCCATGCTTCTTTAAATCGTAGAATACAATATCTAAATCTCTTGTCTGTGCTTCAGAACGCCATTGATGCCCAAGGAAGGGAGGATTCCCCATGATATAACGCATTTTTTCTTTTGGTACAATGTCTGCCCAGTCTATCCGTAACGCATTTCCTTGAACTATACTCGCGTATGATTTTAGTGGCAAAAAGTCAATCTTAGAGTGAATGATTTCCTGCGTCTCCCTAATCATCTGCTCCTCGGAGATCCAGAGTGCTGTCTTAGCGACAGTAACGGCAAAGTCATTGATCTCTATGCCGTAGAACTGGCCGATCGACACCTTGATGGAATACGTGCCGCCGAAATCGAGCATGATCTGACCCGCAACCTCGTTCCGGTCGGCGGCGATGCGCTGACGGAGGACTTCATTTTCAAGCCTTCGAAGGGAAAGGTAAGTCTCCGTGAGAAAATTCCCGGAACCGCAGGCCGGATCCAGGAATGTTAGCTACGCGAGCTTGTCCTGGAATTTCTCAAGCCGGTTCTTCCGTGTGCGGACGACCGGTATA
>ONTX01000304.1 GCA_900320825.1 uncultured Lachnospiraceae bacterium
CTTGTGGTAGTTGCACTTATAGTTGCGATCCTTCTTGTACTTAAGAGTTTCGGAGCATTCTCCGGATCCGATAAGAAAGATGACAAGGACGATAAGACAGTAACCGAGGTAAAAGAAAAAGACGACGAGGATGAAGATGACGAAGATGAGGGCATGGATCCCCAGACTCTCGCTGAAATCGAGAAGATAAAGGGCGAAATCTCAACATACGTTGAAGCCGGTGATGCAGACGTAGCTCTTAACGGATATTACCCCGGTGCTCTCGACAGATATATAACCCTCGCTACCGATTACGGCATTGCAGAGGACATTCAGGAAGATGCCGCAGTAGTATTCGAAAAATACGCAGACCAGACCCGTTATTCCGTAAGCCTGCTTGACAAGCAGCCTGTTCTTTCGGGACTTTACACCCAGACCAGGGAATACTACGATGAGATCTTAGACTATGCGGACAGACTTGAAAGCGCCGGCATTCATGTTGACTGCGAAGATATTAAAAACAGCAGCGACGGACTCATTGAAACTTACCGCGGCAAATACATCGATGCCATCAACGAGATCACCGAGCGTGAGAACTGGTCAAGGGACGAAGCATGGAACCTTGCCAATAACGCCGCATCACTTGTTGACGACGACGGCAATATGATCCTCTTTGACTTAAACGACTATGATGATCCTCTTAGATTAAGATACATCTACTGTCTTGCATGGATTACCAGAAAAGAAGTTGAAAAAGGTGTTGCAAGCGGAGAACTCACCGCAGAGGACGCACTTGACATCATAGATGAAAAGCTTGAAGAAACCGATTACAATCCCCAGCTCATCTTCGATGCAATCGCTTACTGCAACGCAGGAAAGCTTGACTCATCACCTTACAAGGTTGCATTCGATTCCATCATGGACAGAGTCTGTGACAGCGACGGTATCGTCCTTGTGCTTAAGCCCGAGGATGCCGAAGAAAACAGGGTAGACATCAACCATTTCTGGTATTTCAACGACATCAGCAAGGATGCGGATTCCAGATACCAGGTTAACACCTCCAACGGAACCACCTCCGAGACCAGACAGTGGATCAGGGATAACATCAGGATCAACAGGATCACGGAGGACTGACAGGATCACGTAAATGTCTTCAGATAACAACATAAACGACAGTAATAAAAAGGGACGGGATGACAGAAAGATCACCATCATCCTCTCCCTGGTACTGTTTGTACTGATCATAATCGGAATAATTGCATTTTTTCTCATGCCGGACAACCCTGTTCCCGGATCGGACGAAGAACAGGTGACTGAGGAACCGGAACCTATAGTACTTCCTGAGATCTACAGGGCACCCAGCTATAAGTTCACGGAAGAAGAAATATATGTCATGGCACCGGACATAACCCGGGAATATACCATTGCCTGGGTTTCTGATGTACATATGATCACCGACTTCGAAGCAGGTGATGTTTCGGAAGAAAATCTTGAAACCGTAAAGAACAGGTATGAGACCCTATCAGTAACCCCCGATGGAGTTCACGGAAAAGAGCTGTGGCCGGAGATCGTTAATTACCTCAATTACAACGATTTTGATGCAGTGATCTTCGGCGGTGACCTTTTGGATTATTGTTCGACTTCCAACATGGAAGCTCTGAAAAAAGAATTCGACAGACTCAAGTATCCGTCAGACCGCATCCTCTACCTCAGGGCAGATCACGATATGGGCACATGGTACAGTGACTATTCCACCGGTTTTGATGATGCAAAAGCTTATGAGCTCCACGAGGAACTCGACGGAAATGACGAAAGCCATAAGTATATAGATCTTGATGAGATAATTATTTCCGGCGTGAACATGTCGGTCAGGAATCCCGGCGAGACTCAGATGGAAGTCATTAAAGATATCTATTCTAGAGGCGTTCCGGTTATCGCCGCAACTCACGTCCCTTATTATTCACAGACAGATTCATCTCTGGAAGAACTGTCAATGAGAGTAAGAAACAGGATCTACTACTGGTCTCCCGGAGGAGATCTGTACGATCCGGATGAAGAAATGCAGGAATTTCTCGATCTTATATATGATGAGAATTCGCCCTGTGTCATAGTTCTTGCAGGTCATATGCATGCAATGTGGGACGGCGAGATCAGGGAAGGATTAAGAGAACATATTTTCAGTCCCGCATTTTCCGGAACCATCGGAATCGTCCACGTACTTCCGAAAGTATGATAAAACAAGATACAAAAAACGGACCGCATCTGCGGTCCGTTTTCATTTTGAGTACTTAGGGGATATGTTCCGTAACCATCAGATTACCTGCGGGATCTTCCGTTACAACAACTCCCTTGTCGTCTAATCCTGCGCCCAGCGCCGTCATTCTGACATAATACCTGCCGTTTGACTCGGTTATGTAGTAAGGCACCAGAACACCCTTTATTCCGCCAAATGAAGCTGTAACGTCTTCATATGTTGCCGGACTCATAAATCCTGCCAGCGTTGAGCTTCTTACCGTCATGGCATTATTCTGGTTGCCGCTTCTGTCTGCGGAAGTTGTAAGGTAATAATGGCTTCCGATACGGGCTACCTGGACAATTCCACCTATCTCATCGGGGACAACATAGGACGCCTTGATCTTGAAGGTATTCTTATCGACAACGATGATACCGCCCGCTCCCTGTGAAGCAAGGATGATGTCATTTCCGTCTATGGTAAATGCCCTGGTGTAAACACCTGCCAGTCCCGCAACCTTTTTTACGTCGATAAAGGTAAGCTTAAGATCCCTTGGTGACCTTCCGTAAATGTACATTTCCCCGGTATATGAACTCCAAACATAGAATCTGGAGGTTGCTTTATCATATACACAGTAGTGAGGTCTGACACCCACATTTTCAAAGCTCTGGATCTCCACAAACTCTCCGGTACCGTACCAGATATATGTAGCCACCCTGTTATTGTCGGTATCGGTCACAAGGAACACCTTACCGTCCGAGCAAATGGAATGGGGCTTGTTAAAATCATCAGCCATAACCTTACATGACATCAGATTACCTCCAAGATCCCGGGGATTCACATACAGAATCCTGTCATGATAGGTATCCGCGATAAAATAATTACCGTTGATCTCAGTCAGCTGTGCCGATACTGCAGTAGTGGAGTAATCATTGAATCTTACCGGAAAAACAGTTCCCGCTCCTGCTCCGGCTGCTGCATGTACAGGAAGTTCCGATGATGCGATAACTGCACACAGTGATAATGATCCGATTATCTTAATGATCTTTTTTATCAATTTTCTCTCCTCCGGGCAATATGTGCCCACTCCGATATTATACGCTATTTTCAGGCATTCATCAAACCGCGACTACCTTAAAACGGTATACAGTTCATCCA
>ONTX01000116.1 GCA_900320825.1 uncultured Lachnospiraceae bacterium
GCCGTTGCCATATATCCGCCGGCAATGACATAGACTCCCGTAAGGATCGCCATGGCAATGATACATACAGTGTAATCGATATTAAAGGCCATGCCGAAGAGTCTGGAAAGACCGTTGTATAGAGAAGCTGTATAGGGAATCATAAATATGAATACTATAAGAGATGCAAAAAGCTTAAGTGCTTTCGAATCAAATCTTTTTCCGAAAAATTCCGGCATGGTCGCAGAGTCAAGGTGCTGGGTCATGATCCTGGTCCTTCGGCCGAGAACCCTCCATGCAAGCATGGAACCAAGAAGAGCATTTCCTATTCCGATCCAGGTCGATGCTATTCCGTATTTCCAGCCGAACTGTCCAGCATATCCCACAAAGATGACCGCACTGAAATAGCTGGTTCCGTATGCAAAAGCCGTAAGCCAGGGGCCGACGCTTCTTCCGCCCAGAACGAATCCGTTAACATCCGTTGCGTTTTTCCTGCAATAGAAGCCCACTCCTATCATTAGGGAAAAAAAGATCACCAGCATAAGTATTTTGATTATCATATCCACCTCCGGCACCGGTTTTGACCTGTCGGACCGTTTTTTCATTACCTGCCCCGGTCAGGTGCACGTCGACATTTTATCACTTTAAAGCGTTAGTGTAAATGGATAATTTAAAAGGCGGTACCCAAATGGCACCGCCCCGGCTATCGTGTCATACAATTTCCCGAATCTGCACTCTTTAGCAACTCTTATTTTAATAGTTCATATTCGAATCCGTTAAGGACTATCCTGATGGATCCGTGAGTCACATTCATCCTCTCGGGATGAAGATATTTTTCAAGCTTGACCGCAGTCATTATCTTGGCCGTTATATCGGTGTCAGTGAAATAGCAGTCTGAATCGGCAGAGAAGCCTCCAAAGGGAAGGACATTTTCTCCCTTGGCGTATACCCTCATGGCTGCCCTTTCTATCCTGAATTCGGTCTTTCCGTCAAGTGCACCGACTCCGGAACATCTGTCGTTGTGAATATTCATTGTGGTACTTGCATCGTGGAAATAAACGGATGCACTTTCTCCGGAAAGAGATCCGAAGCATACCGCATCATTACCGCTCATGTATACCTTGGTGGATGTCTCGCTTATCTCAACATCGGCTTTTCCGGCTTCGGAACCAATGGCAATTCCCTTGATGCTGCTCAGATCGATATTAATATCACTGCCCTTGATCTTAACAAAAACTTCGCCGCCAAATGATCCCATTCCCACAGCTCTGTCACTGTTCATTTCAAGAATGTACTTACCCTTATTAAGTTCAATATTACCGCCAAGTCCCGAACCTATGCATATTCCGGTCTTTCCGTTGGATTCAACCTTGAGAAGTCCCGACTGGTTAAACTTCATATCACCATGACCGGACTTTATATCATTTCCTATTCCGAAATATTCATCGTAGTCAAGAACTATTCCAAGGTTACCGTCTCCCGAAAGATCAAATTCAGATTCTTCGGGTACACGGATCCCGCCCATATTAAGTCTGTTATCACCTTTGATGATCAGGTTGACCCTGCAGCCCCTGCCTATCTCTATACAGGGCATCTTCCATGAATTGGTAAGTCTTACATTATCAAGGTTAAGATTAACTTCGGTATTATCCGCAATGTCTATGACCATGCTTGCATCAATGGACGCCTCTCCGCTGATAGAGAAATCCCCGCTTTTATCAATGAGGATCGATTCCATCTTATCCTTGATCATATTGCCAAGATTGACATGTTCGCCGATGTCCATAACATAAACCTTGGACTCCATGCCTTCCTGACGCTCATGAGCATAGCTTTTTATTTCCTGCCTGATCTTATACTGAATGGTTTTGACAGGTTTTGCCGCCGGCTTGCCGGTATAATAACCCTGTATCAGATCCACACCAAGGAGTATGACACATCTTAATTCTTCGCTTGTCTCAACGCCTTCTGCAAGTGCAAGGATTCCGTTGTCATGACAGAAATCCACTATCTCCCTGACAAAGTGTCTCTTTTTCGAATCGTCCTGAATATCACTCAAAAGGGATCTGTCTATCTTGACGTAATTCGGCATGTACCTTAAGAGATTCTGGACATTGGAATAACCGGTTCCGTAATCGTCAATGGCTGTACGGATATTCATGGACTCGTAATGGTCCTTGAATATCGAATACTCCACATCATCGAGCTCTGCTTTTTCGGTAAGTTCAACAACAAGATACCTGTTGAATTTCATCATGAGCTCATCGATCTTTTTACGGTCTTCATCCGAAACTTTTGTCTTGGGTATGGAATTGATGAACACCCTTCTCTCATGGCAAACATTGGGGTCAGCATCAAGTATCCCCAGTATATTGAGAAAGGTTGCTCTTTCAATGTCATTTAATTTATTACGTAATTCGGCGTATTTTAAGACCTGAAGAGGGCTCCTTACAATCCTGCCCTGAGGCCTCATGAGAACTTCATATGAATATATTTCACCATCCGCAGCGCTTACTATGGGCTGGAAATGATAATCGAAAAGATTCCCGGCAATGATCTTCTCTGTTTCTTCAAGTTCGGCACTTTCCGTCTCGCTAAGGCTCGCAAGAAGTCCACTGCCATGTTCATCATCGCTTCCGGTTTTAAGATATATTATCTCGCGTCCGAGTGTATTAAGTTCATCGCAAAGTGATCTTAGAGGGAGTTCGAGATCCCCGAGAATAGCAGAATAATGCACATGCAGTGCCTCCAGTTCTTCAACCGAATTTACGCGCATCACACTGTTAAGATAATCACGAATGACGGTTATTTTGTCCTGCATTCCGTGCACTTTAAGTCGGATCCTCTCAAAATCCGACCTGCCCCCTTGGTCATATATTTCCGTTTACCCATGCGGTTTACTATGACCAAGAGTTATTATACCACAAAAATACCTGTATATACAGAAAAATTACTCTTCCGAGCTCCAGACAAGGGCACATTTTACGGCCCTGTGCCATCCCTTTACAAGCTTATCGACACTGTCTTTGTCCAGGGAAGGTTCAAAGGTCCTTCCAAGCTCCCATTTCGAGCGTATCTCGTCCTTATTCTTAAAATAACCTACGGCAAGTCCTGCAAGATATGCAGCTCCCATTGCTGTGGTCTCAATGCATTTGGGTCTTCTTACATTGCATCCCACAAGATCGGCCTGGAATTTCATAAGGAAATTGTTTGCGGATGCTCCTCCGTCAACTTTAAGATCCTTAAGAGGTGCACCCAGGTCTTCCTCCATCGCTCTTATGACATCGGAAGACTGGTAAGCAATTGACTCAAGGGTTGCACGTATAAAATGTTCCTTGGATGTTCCTCTTGTTATACCGACTATGGTACCTCTTGCGTACTGATCCCAGTAAGGAGCACCCAGTCCGGTAAAGGCGGGAACCACATATACCCCGCCGCTGCTCGAAACCTTATCTGCATACTCTTCGGTCTGGGCCGATGTTTTAACCATTCTCATACTGTCTCTTAACCACTGGACAGCAGCTCCTGCTACAAATACCGATCCCTCAAGGGCATATTCGGGTTTTTCGGAAACCGATGCCGCAATGGTAGTAAGCAGTCCATTGGAAGACTCCACAGGTTTATTACCCGTATTCATAAGGATAAAAGATCCCGTTCCGTATGTATTTTTCACATCCCCTTTATCAAAACAGCACTGTCCGAAAAGAGCTGCCTGCTGGTCACCCGCCGCACCTGCGATGGGGATCCATCCTCCCATGACTTTTTCGCTGGAATATCCGTACTGAAAACTGCTGGGCTTAACCGCAGGAAGCATGGATTCGGGAATATTAAAAAGCGTGAGCAGATCCTTGTCCCATTCAAGTGTATGAATATTAAAGAGCATGGTCCTTGCCGCATTGGTATAATCCGTTACGTGAACAAGGCCGCCTGTAAGATTCCAGATGAGCCAGGTATCAACGGTTCCGAAGATCAGTTTTCCCTTCTCCGCCTTCTCCCTGGCACCATCCACATTTTCCAGTATCCACGCTATCTTGCTGGCAGAAAAATATGCATCGGGAACAAGTCCGGTTTTTTCCCTGATCATATCGGAATGTCCGGCATTTACTATCCTGTCTATCATCTGCGCGGTTCTCCGGCACTGCCATACTATGGCATTGTAAACAGGCTCACCGGTTTCCCTGTCCCAGACGATGGTCGTTTCTCTCTGGTTGGTGATACCGATGGCTGCGATATCCGGTGCACCTATTCCCATGGTTGCCATGGCTTCCCTTGCAACAGAGATCTGGGAAGACCATATCTCCCTTGGATTATGCTCAACCCATCCGGGCTGCGGATAGTACTGTTCAAACTCCTTTTGCGCAATGGCTTTTATATGTGAATCCTTGTCAAAGATTATCGCCCTTGAACTTGTTGTTCCCTGGTCAAGTGCAAGAATATACTGTGCGTTCATATCATTCTCCTTTAGGCATTTCCGAAGTAACCACAACATCCGCTCCGCATCCGGCAACATCTCTTACCACCACATCGCCGATATGCACAGGTGCAGTCAGTTCAATATCCCTTAGCGCGCGGATCACATCCATCATCTTTTCCTTGGGAACATCGGATGCGGTCTTGACGGAAACAACGGGTCTTTCTCCGCCCTTTACCCTGACAAGCGAAGTGACTATCCTTGAGGGATGAGTAACTTCACTTACGGCATACTCCTCACCTCTGGGACAGTTATTACCCGTGACGGATTTTACTTCCCCGTTTTCAAGCTCAACTTTTATCTGACATCCTATGGGACATCTTATGCATGTAAGTTCTCTGATATCCATGGCGGATATACCTCCGTTTACGAACGTGACTCTTCTTTCGTTAAGCACCTTTCTCTTCTATCCTGATGGTAAGTTCATGTTCAGATCCTTCACCCATCAGTTCCGATATTTTTTCTTTAACCAGTATCACCTGCTGCATCTCACCGGGTGCCATTACCGCCTTTTTCTGGCTTGTCATTTTCTTACCGTCAACATAAGTGACAAGATCCGTATTTCTGTACTCCGCTCCTACCCTGAATCTGACAGTAAGAGTAGCGGGCATCTTCGCAAGGTTTACCGTTGAAGGAACGCTGTATCTGACTCCGTTTTCGGTCCTTATGCTTACCGTTATATCATCGCCGCTTTTTTCCTGTTTTCCGAGAAGATACTCTGCCGCATTTTTCCCGGCAACCGCAGCTTCTCCCGATACATAATCCACCAGATCGTGAACATGGAGTACATTTCCGCATGCATATACACCGGGAATGCTCGTCTCAAGACTTTCATTTACGAATGCACCGTTTGTCACGGGATTCATCTTTACCCCGAGGCCTGTTGAAAGTTCATTTTCGGGAATGAGTCCGCAGGAAAGAAGGAGAGTGTCGCATTCGTAGAACTGCTCGGTTCCGGGAATGGGTTTTTTATCCGCTCCAACCTCAGCTATCGTTACTCCCTCAACCCTTCTCTTGCCTTTGATGTCCACAACTGTATGGGACAGCAAAAGAGGGATATCAAAATCATCAAGGCACTGGACGATATTTCTCTTAAGACCGCCTGAATATGGCTGAAGCTCTGCAACGCACAGTACCTTTGCTCCTTCATAAGTCATGCGTCTTGCCATGATAAGTCCGATGTCTCCGGATCCCAGTATCACGACTTTTTTTCCGATCATCCTGCCTTCCATGTTGACATAGTACTGGGCGGTACCTGCAGAGTAAATTCCGGAGGGCCTGTATCCGGGGATGTTAAGGGCTCCCCTGGGCCTTTCCCTGCATCCCATCGCAAGGATGACAGCTTTTGCTTCTATGTTAAAAAGGCCTTCCTGTCCATTCATCGCCGTTACTGTTTTAAGTCCGGACTGCCTGTCACAGGAAATGTTTACAACCATGGTATCAAGCATGAAAGGTATCTTTTCATCCATGATCCTTTTGATATATCTTGCGGCATACTCAGGGCCCGTCAGCTCCTCTTTAAATGTATGAAGACCGAAACCGTTGTGGATACACTGATTAAGGATACCGCCCAGGCGTACATCCCTTTCTATGATCAGTATATCTTCAAGGCCTTCTTTTCTGGCACTTTCCGCAGCTGCCAGTCCGGCCGGCCCGCCGCCTATTATAACAAGATCTGCTTTTTTGTCCGGCATGTTTATCTCTCCGTTTTAAATAAGGTCCTTGATATTTCCGTCTATGTAATAGGAGCCTTTTCCGCTCTTTGTTATTTCCTCTTCACTGATTCCCAGCAGTTCCGAAAGGATCGGTACAGTCCTTGCAAGGCAAAAGCCCGCCTGACATCTTCCCATTCCGGCACGGGTCCTTCTCTTTACCCCGTCAACAGTCCTGGCACCCAGCGTTCTCGTAATGGCATTTCTGATCTCGCCTTCCGTTACAAGTTCGCATCTGCAGACAACCCGTGCATAAGAAGGATCTTCTGCTATGAGTTTTTTCCGCTCTTCATCACTTGCAAGTGCCATACAGGGAATACCCTTCCTGGTTCCCACAAATGTATCTTTCTTTTTCACTCCAAGCTTTTCTGCGATCATGTCCGCAAGATATTTTCCGATGGCAGGTGCGGCCGTAAGTCCGGGGGATTCTATTCCGGCTGCATCAAAAAATCCCGGGGCATCTTTTATCTCACCGACTATGAAATCACCGCCGTCTTCATGTGCCCTGAGTCCCGCGAAGGAAGTGATGGGCATACGGGGCAATGCTTTTACGGAAAGGGCTCCCCTGGACAAAACGGTTTCAAGCCCCTCCGCAGTTGTTGAAGTATCCTCGGCATCCGTATCGTCCGCAGTGGGCCCCGCCATGAGATTTCCGTGCACGGTGGGAGTTACCAGAATTCCCTTTCCCATCTTTGTGGGAAGCTGGAACAGAGTGTGTGTTACATATCCTCCGGCATTTTTATCCATCAGACAGTACTGACCTTTCCTGGGAGTTATATGGATCTTTTCACCGGAAACCATGTTGTGCATCACATCCGCATATACGCCGGCTGCGTTTACAACGCATCTTGTGTCATAATCTCCGTTTGATGTCTCAATATGATAAAAAGCGCTCCCGTCATCAGAAGCTTTCTTTGTGATGGTTTTTACCTGCGTATCAAACACAAAGGATGCTCCGTTATCGGCAGCGTTTTCCGCAAATGCGATATTCATGTTAAAAGGACAGACTATACCACCGGTGGGTGCGAAAAGTGCACATACGGCATTCTCGCTGACATTAGGTTCAATTTCCGTCAGTTCATCTTTTTCAAGTATCTTAAGGCCGGGCACACCGTTTGCCATGCCTCTTTCATACAGTTCTTCTATCTTTGAGCGGCCCTCTTCTTCAAGAGAAAGAACAAGGGATCCGTTTTCTTTGAAGGGAAAGTCCAAAGCTTTGGAAAGTTCGTGGATGAGCCTGTTACCCTCCACATTAAACCTGGCCTTCATCGAACCCGGTTCCGCATCATA
>ONTX01000064.1 GCA_900320825.1 uncultured Lachnospiraceae bacterium
GTCCTGTTCACCAACGGAAAAGCGGTAGAGATCACCTGGGTAAAGAGTTATCCCGTTGACCAGGATATGCAGTATACCGATGGTGTTTACGAACAGACAAAGTATTTTGAAAAATCAACCGGCGATGAGCTGATCCTTAACAAAGGAAAGACCTGGGTCTGCCTTGTCTGGGATAAATATAAGGATTTCACATCGTATTAAGGAATATGACCGATACTAAAAAAAGAGGACCAAAAGGTCCTCTTTTTTTGTGTCTGACTATAGATGTTAAGACTTGATTTTTACGTTGAAAGAAGTATCCTGTCGTTATCAAGATCTTCTCCGACCTTCTTTTTGAACTTATCTATCAGATCCGATGTGGTCAGAGATTCTCTTTCATTTCCGCTTACATCCAGCACGATGTTTCCGTCGTTCATCAGAAGGGTACGGTTTCCTATGGTAAGTGCCTGTTTCATGTTGTGTGTGATCATCAGGCAGGTGATATTTCCTTCGGATACGATCTTTTTTGTCAGTTCGATCACTTTTTCTGCGGTACCGGGATCCAGGGCTGCAGTATGTTCATCCAGAAGCAGCAGTTTAGGCGTTACTATGGTTGCCATCAGCAGTGTCAGCGCCTGTCTCTGTCCTCCCGAAAGAAGACCGACTGGATCTCTCATCCTGTCTTCAAGTCCCATTCCCAGGAGAGAAAGTTTTTCACGGAAGTTTTTCTTGTCTCTGGAAGATATCCTGCTGAAGGGGGATGTGCCTTCCGAGGACCTGAGGTAAGCCAGGGCAATGTTTTCTTCGATGGACATGGAAGGAGCTGTGCCCTTCAGAGGGTCCTGGAACATTCTTCCGATGATACGGCTTCTTTTGTGTTCTTCCAGGAAAGTGATATCCTGCCCTCCGAGGAAAATATATCCTTCGTCGAGATAAAACGACCCTGCAATGGCATTAAAAAGCGTGGATTTTCCCGCACCGTTTGAACCTATTATGGTGATAAAATCTCCGTCTTTGACACTAAGTGACAGGTCAGACAGAGCTTTCTTTTCATTGACAGTACCGGGAGAGAATGTCTTGCTGATGTTTTTTATATCAAGCATTTTTATCATCCTCCTCTCCGATCAGTTTGCTTGTGGCCAGTCTTTTCTTGCGGAGAAAAGAAGTCTGTTCCTTTATGGTAGGAAATGCGATGGCAAAAGCGACCACAAGTGCTGTGATGAGTTTAAGTCCCTGTATGGGAACGATCTTTGTATAAAGAACGATGGCGTATATAACTCTGTATATGATGGATCCTATTATCGCGGCAACAGCACCTTTACGTATGTTTCTTTTGCCCAGAACCGTTTCTCCTATGATGAGACATGCCAAAGCTATGACAACGATTCCGGTTCCGCTGTTGATGTCAACAGTATTCTGGTACTGACCCACCATTGCGCCTGAAAGAGCAGTCAGGGCATTGGCAATGCACAGGGCAACGGTGGTGGTGAATCTGGGATTAACAGAGGACGCCCTTACCATATCGGGGTTGTCTCCTGTTGCCCTTATGGAAAGACCGAGTCTTGTTGACAAAAACCATACTAAAAGTACCGATGCCGTAAGTGTAATGACAAGAACAAGAACTATGTCGGAAAAAGATCCGAAAATACCTGTTTTTCTGAAAATAGAAAAGATCGTTTCGGTCTTGAGAAGATTGACATTTGAACTCCAGCCCATGACCATGAGATTTATGGTGTATAGTCCGAAGTTTGTTATGATACCTGCCAGGATCGAAGGAACTCCGAATCTGGTCTGGAGCATAGCGGTTACAAAACCTGCCAAAGCTCCCGATACCATTGCAACCGGGATGCCGAGGAAAGGATGTGATGCCGCAGCCCATGTTACGGAAACCGCGGCGCCCAGGACAAAGCATCCGTCGGTAGTAAGATCTGCTATATTAAGGATCCTGAAGCTTAAGAAAAGTGCAAGCGGAACGGGGGCATATAAAAAACCCAGTTCCAAAGCCGTTTTGATAATGTAGAGCAAGATAGGCCTCCATCAGTCGCAAAGCGACATTTTATTGTAAAAAAATATCCGGCAATTTCCTTTGATCGGAAATGCCGGATATATTATATAACAAATTCAATAATTATTCAGCAGAAGTGGTAACCTCAACAATTTCTCCGTAAGCGGAAAAACCACTGTAGTCAAGACCGAGTGAAGAAGCGGTCTCTGTATTTACGGTAACGATACCGCCTTCCATGGTATAGTAATCATTCATATCGGCCATTCCGGAAGTTACAGCCTGATATGCAAGGTCTGCGGTTTTCTTTCCGAGATCGGTATAGTTAACGCCGCAGGTTGCAAAAGCACCGTTTCTTACAAAAGAATCAGCTCCTGCATAGTGAGGGATACCTGATGCTGCAAGATCTTCATAAATAGCAAGCTCAGCTGCCATGATAACATTGTCGGTGGGAGTGAAGATCGCATCAACACCCTCTGCGATAAGAGAAGAAGCTGCAGCAACTACTTCATCGTTTGATGCAGCGGTCTGTTCGGAATAAGCAATACCCTTGGAGTCAAGGATCTCTTTTGCCTGTGCAATGGGAAGAGCTGAGTTTGACTCTGAAAGAGAGTAGAGAAGACCTACCTTTTTGATCGAAGGGTCAGCGGTAAACATCATCTCTATAACGGTCTTGGTATCAAGCATGTCGCTTGTTCCGGTTACATTGTCGAATCCGGTAAGGCCTGCACCTTCGGGATCAGAGATTGCTGCGTATACAACGGGAGTCTTGGAACTCTCTGCGCTTGTTGCGGCAACCTGTGCAGCCATGGTTGCGATGGGGATTATTACACTGCATCCGTCGGCAACTGCCTGATCGGAGATCTGCTTAAGTGTGCTCTGGTCGTTCTGTCCCGAGTAAACCTCATAAGTGATGGTGACACCGTTCTGAGCTGCAAGGCTGTCAAGCTCGGCGGTAATGGCATTTGCTATCTCGTCAAGAGAAGCGTGATCGAGCTGCTTGATGACAGCTACTTTGATGGTGCCGTTATCTGCACTCTTTCCGCATCCTGCTACGGAGAAGATCATGAAAGCAGCCATCATCATACAAAGTGCTTTTCTGAATACATTTTTTTTCATAAATTGCTCCCTATTTCCTTTCTGCCCTTGGGGCACTCCTCAAAGTGTTTATAATTATTCATAAACACTGATTAAAAATAATACATCCAAGGGACCTGTTCGTCAATTATTATCTTGCGGGGATATGATTATAGATATACAATTAAATCTGTGTAAAAGTTCGGATTTTATGAAATAAAAATACAAATATAGATCAAAAATGATCAAACCGGAGGAAATATGAGACAGGAAACAAAGTGTATCCAGGCAGGTTACGAACCCAAAAACGGTGAGTCCAGGATGATCCCCATCGTCCAGAGTACTACATTCAAGTACGATACCAGCGAGGACATGGGCAAACTTTTCGATCTTGAGGCGACCGGATATTTTTATACAAGGCTTCAGAATCCTACCAACGATTATGTTGCGGCCAAGATTGCCGCATTAGAGGGCGGCACTGCTGCCATGCTGACAAGTTCCGGTCAGGCAGCCAATATGTTTGCGGTTTTCAATCTTGCAAACTGTGGGGACCATATCATTTCCTCATCATCGATATACGGCGGAACTTTTAACCTCTTTAATGTGACCATGAGGAAAATGGGTATCGACTTTACCTTTATTTCCCCCGATGCATCCGAAGAGGAAATTGAAGCGGCTTTTAAGCCTAATACCAAGGCTATCTTCGGTGAGACTATCGCTAACCCTGCTCTGACGGTGTTTGATTTTGAAAAATTCGCCAAAGTAGCTCATAAAAACGGCGTGCCCCTTATCGTGGACAACACCTTTGCAACTCCCATAAACTGCAGGCCTTTTGAATGGGGAGCTGATATAGTTACACACTCCACTACAAAATACATGGACGGTCACGATGTTGCGGTTGGAGGATGCATAGTAGATTCCGGAAAATTCGACTGGATGGCCCATGCGGACAAGTTCCCCGGGCTTTGCACACCGGACGAGAGTTATCATGGAATCACTTATGCAGAAAGATTCGGTAAGGAGGGTGCTTTTATCACTAAAGCCACTGCACAGCTCATGAGGGATATGGGTGCGATCCAGTCCCCCCAGAATGCGTTTTACCTGAATCTGGGACTTGAATCACTTGCGGTCAGAATGCCCAGACATTGTGAAAATGCTTTGAAAGTTGCACAGTTCCTTAAATCAAGCGACAAAGTGTCATGGATAACCTATCCCGGACTTGAGGGAGATAAGTATTACGAACTTGCAAAAAAATACATGCCTTCGGGAACCTGCGGTGTTATTTCATTCGGCATAAACGGCGGAAGAGCGGCAGCAGAAAGCTTTATGAAAAAACTGAAGGTTGCCATGATCGCCACACATGTAGCCGATGCACATACCTGTGTACTTCATCCCGCTTCATCAACTCACAGACAGCTTACGGATGAAGAACTTCTCGCAGCAGGCGTAGGCCCCGATCTTATAAGACTCAGTGTAGGACTTGAAAATGCCGATGATATCATCGAGGATCTCAAACAGGCCCTTGGATGACAAAACGGAGATAATATGGAAACTGCCATTGAAGTAAAACCAAAAATTCTAAATGCATTCGCTGAAAAATTCGGATCATCCGAAGGGGTGAGGGTGTTTTTTGCACCCGGAAGAGTGAATCTGATAGGGGAGCATACCGATTATAACGGAGGCCATGTTTTTCCCTGCGCTCTTACCATAGGAACATATGGTGCTGTAAGAAAAAGAGATGACCGTAAGCTTAGATTTTATTCCATGAATTTTGAGGATAAGGGAGTTATTGAATCATCCCTTGATGATATAAAGCCTCTTTCGGAGAGCGAATGGACCGCATATCCCAAGGGTATGATATGGACATTCGGAGAAAAGGGATACAGGGTCGAAACAGGTTTTGATCTTGTGTTATACGGAAATATCCCTAACGGATCCGGACTCAGTTCTTCGGCGTCTGTGGAAGTCCTGACAGGGGTGATCCTCAGAGAACTATATGGTTTTACGGATATAACCAATCAGGATATCGCTCTTTTCGGACAGTATTCGGAAAACAAATATAACGGAGTAAACTGTGGAATCATGGACCAGTTTGCCATAGCGATGGGCAAAAAGGACAGTGCGATCTTCCTTGATACCGCAACGCTCCAATATGAGTATGCCCCCATAACGCTTCACGGGGCATCTCTTGTAATAGTCTGTTCCAATAAAAAAAGAGGGCTTGGGGACTCTAAATACAATGAAAGAAGAAGCGAGTGCGAAACGGCATTAAGCGAGATACAGGCACTTGTGGATGCAAAGAGTCTCGGAGAACTTGATGAGCCTACGTTTGAAAAGGTTAAAACCCTGATCCGTGATGACGTAAGGTGCAAAAGAGCCCGTCATGCGGTTTATGAAAACAGAAGGACCATAAGTGCGGTAGAAGCACTTAGGAAGGGTGATCTGACAACCTTCGGGCAGCTTATGAACGCTTCCCATGAGTCACTCAGGGATGATTACGAAGTAACGGGAATCGAGCTGGATACTCTTGTGGACGAAGCAAGAAAAGTTGAGGGAGTTATCGGTGCCAGGATGACCGGAGCGGGATTCGGCGGATGCACGGTCAATATAGTAAAAGATTCGTCCGTAGACGAGTTTATTGAAAAAGTAGGAAATGCATATCTTGAAAAGATAGGTTATGCCGCAGACTTTTATGTGGTAAGTATCGGGGACGGTCCCTGCGAAGTATAATTTTGATCAGATCTCATCAAGATATCTTAAGATGACGGATCTGCTGGTAGGATTAAGAGTATCTGCCACTTCGTGAAGATGAGGGATCTTTTCCGATTGTCCGTTTTCTTTGTAATATGATGCAAGTTTTTTATATACGGATGCAACGTCCGCACGGATACGGACCTGTTCTTCGAGAATGGGAACGGCTTCGGAGACATGACCGTTTTCCCAGAGGATGTCGGCCCATTTTTCGTAAGTCTGGACCAAAAGGGTGAACCTGTCATCATAGGAGGTCAGTGCCGGAAGATTTGCAACTCCGTATTTAAGTTTCAGATCTGTGTTGGTGATACCTGTCAGATTAACGATCTTTTCGTTTTTCAGTTCTTCGATGATGCGTTTGCAGTCCGCGATCTCTTCGTTGTCCTGCATCACATCCATGGGGAAAGCCGAGGTGTCCGGAGTGATGTATATCAGATCATCGAGAGGTTTTTTCCTCGTTTCATTGGCCAGACGTTCCTTTTCCCAGAAGGCGGCCCTGGAGGATTCATCAAGATTTCTGTTTCTTCTTATGGCGTGTCTGATGACCAGGATGAGTATTATGAAACTTGCAAAGAAAGGGTACTTCATACTATAATACTTCCCAAAATACGATTAAGAGGGCATTTGCATCATGATAAATTTTCACAGCCGTAAGACAAAAAAGATTTTTGCAGCCGTAATTGTAATCATACTTGCGATAGCAATGCTTGTACCGATTATAGCATCAGCCCTTGTCTGATTCAATTGCGAGCGGCGCCGGAGAATAAATGTATGAATGAAAAAAATGGCGCGGATTCAGGCTGCGCCTTGTTTTTTATTATGACAAAGGGGTATGCCGGATCATACGGAGCTGCCGGAAAATGCATCGAAGAGGACCGGTGTCCTGATGGTTTCAGGGAAGATGTCTGGAACAGGCTCAGAAAATGGTCCGAGGGCAGGCTTAAAGAGTACGATAAAGCTATGAAGAGCGGAAGTATCCATGAAGCTCTCTGGGACATCGGAAAAGACGGCTACGGATTTAAGGTAAACATAAGGGATATACCTCTTGAGCAGGAAGCGGTGGAGATATCCGAAGCTCTGGGTCTTAATATCTATGACCTTCCCTCTGCGGGATTTGAAGCATCCGTTTTCGGATCAGACATTCCGGAAGGTTATACGATCATAGGACATGCAAAAAAGGGCCGTGACAAACTTCTTATAAACGGTGACGAGATCTCGTATCTGAACAGACCGCCGTCGCAGCCGTGATGAATAATTAAGACAAAAGGAGATCATTTCATATGGAGTTTAGAGAAGAATTACTCAGGATCATTGAAAAGAACAGCCGTATAGACACCAAGGAACTGGCGGTCATCATGGGTGTTACGGAAGAATCTGTTATAGAAGAATTAAAGAATCTCGAGGAAGAGGGAACCATTTGCGGTTATCACACGATGATAAACTGGGACAACCTTTCAACGGAAAAGGTCACCGCCCTTATAGAGGTTAAGGTCACTCCTCAGAGAGGACAAGGCTTTGATAACATTGCCGAGCGTATATACAAGTATCCCGAAGTTGAGAGTGTATATCTGATGGCCGGGACGTATGACCTTATGGTCATCCTCGAAGGAAAGACCATAAGAGAGGTATCGGGATTTGTCGCCGAAAAGCTTTCCGCACTTGATACCGTAACTGCAACCGCCACCCATTTCATACTGAAAAAATACAAGGATCACGGAACGATCCTTGCTAAGAAGGAAGAAGATTCCAGGGAGATTATCACACCATGAGAGATCCTCTTGCAAAGAAAGTAGTAGAAATCAAGCCTTCGGGCATCAGAAAATTTTTCGACATAGTAAGCGAGATGAAAGACGCTATCTCGCTGGGTGTGGGAGAACCGGATTTTGATACCCCCTGGCATATAAGAGATGAGGGCATTTACTCTCTGGAAAAAGGAAAGACCTTTTATACTTCCAATTCCGGTCTGAAAGAGCTCAGAGTAGAGATAGGAAATTATCTCAAAAGATCCCAGGGTGTAACTTACGATCCTATGAAGGAGATGCTGATAACAGTCGGCGGATCCGAGGGTATAGATATGGCACTGCGTGCCATGTGCGATCCCGGGGATGAAGTACTGATACCCCAGCCCTGCTATGTATCCTATGAACCCTGTGCAATCCTTGCGGGAGCAACGCCCGTTATAATCGATCTTAAACCTGAAAATGAATTCAGGCTCACTGCACAGGAGATAGAGGATGCGGTAACGGATAAGACCAAGATACTGATACTTCCGTTCCCCAACAATCCCACCGGTGCGATCATGGAAAAGAGTGATCTTGAATCCATTGCAGAGGTGATAATAAAGCACGATCTTTATGTGCTGTCGGATGAAATATATGCGGAACTGACCTACAAGGGAAAACATGTATCCATCACAACTCTTCCCGGAATGAAGGAAAGAACTATCCTTATCAACGGTTTTTCCAAGGCATACGCCATGACCGGATGGAGACTGGGATACGCCTGCGGACCTGTAAACATAATCGCACAGATGACCAAGATCCATCAGTTTGCAATAATGTGTGCACCGACCACCAGCCAGTATGCAGCGGTTGAGGCGGTAAAAAACGGTGATGAAGATATTGCCAAAATGAGAGAGAGTTACAACCAGAGAAGAAGATTCCTGCTGAATGCATTTAAAGAAATGGGCATTGAATGTTTTGAGCCCTTCGGTGCATTTTATGTTTTCCCCTGTATAAAAGAATTCGGAATGACCAGCGAAGAGTTTGCCACCAGATTTTTACAGGAAGAAAAAGTTGCGGCTGTTCCGGGTACGGCTTTCGGAAACAGCGGTGAAGGGTATCTCAGAATATCCTATGCTTATTCTCTCGAAAGACTGAAGGAAGCGATGACAAGATTTGAAAGGTTTGTAAAAAAACTCCGCTCGGAGAAAAAAGCCTGAATATGGCAAAACTAAGATCCAAAGGCGCGACGATGGATCTCGTGCGCAGACACAACATTACAGCAAAGAAAAAATTCGGACAGAATTTCCTGACGGACGACAGCGTTCTTGACGAAATCGTAGCGGCAGCAGGCGTATGTGAAGACGATCATGTGATAGAGATAGGTCCGGGTCCCGGTGCCCTTACAGAGAGACTTGCAGAACATGCGGGCCATGTTACGGCGATAGAGATCGACGCACAGATGATACCGGCTCTTGAAGAGATACTCAGCGGTCACGACAATGTTGAGGTAATATGTGCGGATGTTATGAAGACGGATATGCACGTTATCGCGGAAAAGATCCCGGGAAAAAATCTGAAGGTTGTTGCCAATCTGCCGTACTATATTACCACTCCGATAGTAACAAGTCTTCTTGAAAGCGGAGTTAAATACAAGAGCATAACCGTGATGGTCCAGACGGAGGTCGCACAAAGGATGCAGACCGGTCCCGGTTCCAAGGATTACGGAGCTCTTTCCCTTGCGGTTCAGTATTATTCAAAGCCTGAGATAATAACAGATGTGCCTCCGGAAAGTTTTTTCCCGATGCCGGGAGTGGGAAGCAGCGTGATCAGACTTGATCTTTATGAAAAGCCTCCGGTGTCAGTTTCCGATGATGCACTTATGTTCAGGATCATAAAAGCATCCTTCATGCAGAGAAGAAAAACACTTCAGAACGCACTAAAAAACAATCCGGATGTCCGGATCCCGGCGGAAAAAACCGCAGCTGCACTTGAGAGCATGGGAGTAAGTCCCATGATAAGAGGTGAAGCCTTAACTCTTGAGCAGTTTGCCCGGTTTACCGATCTTGTAAAATAAGCCACCCATTTGGGTGGCTTTATTTGTGGTTTTCCACCATTTTTGGGAATTATGACCACAATATCTTATGTTTCCGGCATCTGAAAAGTGGAAAAAACTATATTTAGTGCTTTTTTCACAAAAAATCACCAAAAAAATGCACTGATTTATAGACAATGTTTTACTAATTATGGTATACTTTCAAAGATTGGATAAATATATGTTGTGGTTTTTCTTATTTTCCAGGGAGAATGGCAGTGGATAAGTACGAATACAAGGTAAAACTACAGGAAATATACAAACTCATAGATGAAAAAGAGTATTTTGACGCGGTTGCCATAGCGGATACCATTGACTGGCACAAGAAACCCGTTGAGACTCTGGTCAGGATCGGAGATCTTTACAGGAAAGTCATGAGGTACGATGACGCTATCGAGCTCCTCAAACTCGCTTATGACAAGAGTCCCGAGAATAAGAATATCTGCTATTATCTGTGCAAGCTCTATATCAAAAAGAAGTACATCGTTCAGGCAGTATACGCATATAACGAATTCGAAAGGATCGCAAGAGAAAACGATCCCAGAGTCTGCAAACTTAAATATATGAGAGATGAGATGCTCGGTGTTGAGATCGAGCAGAAGATAGTCACCCTGGAAACCCTCAAAAATATCGAATATACCGAGAAGTGGGCTTACACTCTCGCATATATGTATTACAAGGCAGGACGTGAAGCCGACTGTATCAGGGAATGCGATGAACTTATCGCATACTTCGGCGACGGCAAATATGTCTATGCCGCAATGCGTCTTAAGAAAGAATATACCGATCTTTCCGCTGAACAGCAGAAGATCTTCGACAAGTGGAAAGAGGACAGACCCGGTGATGCAGGTTCGGAGACAGCCTGCATTGATGAGCCCACTAAGGAGATCCCCGGTCAGGAGATATCCTACAGCATGCCTGAAGAGGGCGGAACGAGAATAATAACAGATGATGAGATCAGGGAGATAAACGAAGTGGCGGGTGCTCCCGACCAGACTGTCGTTTACGATCCCGCACAGGTTCAGATGGCTCTTGAAACCACCAATCTTTCGGATGAAACAAGAGTCTTCAGGGGAATCGATATTCCCGAAGAGCCTGAGATACGTATCAAGCCCGTAGATGTAGGCAAGTACAATACTATTGACCTTCAGAAGGCACTTGCTTCCGAAGTCAGGAAAGTTGTTGAAAACGAGCCTGATCAGTCGGACAAAGATGTTACCAGGGTACTTATGGCACCCATGATAGATCCGGATACCGGCGGACTTGACAATCCCGAGTTTGCCGAGGCAAAAGAAGAA
>ONTX01000079.1 GCA_900320825.1 uncultured Lachnospiraceae bacterium
ACATGGGCTTTAATATAGAAGCAACCACCATGACAGCACTTTATTTTAAGGATCACGGCATCAGATGCAGGTTGCGTCATAAGCTCAGCGAGGGTAGTACGGAGATACTTGATTCCATAAGTGCGGGATATGTAAGTTATGTTGTGAATACAAGAGCAATCCTTTCAGGAGTGCATTATGAGGACGGTGTGGCCATAAGAAAGTGTGCAAGCGAACACAGGATAACTACATTCACGTCACTTGATACGGTAAGAGTATTGCTTGATGTACTTGAAGAGATGACCATAGGCGTTTCTCCCATATGATCTGAACATTTTTATGACAGCGGGAAAATCCCCCGCTGTCTATTTTTTTGTATTCAAAGAAAACAGGGAACCTTTATGGTTCCCTGTCTTCTTTGAACATATTTAAAGGAGATAGATTTTTTACTCTACATCCTGGAGGGCATCGAAATCCTCTTCGCCTGTTCTGATCTTAACAACCTTACGTACGTTGTAAACGAAGATCTTACCGTCTCCGATATGGCCGGTATAAAGAGCCTTCTTGGCAACTTCGATAACCTTGTCAACGGGGATCGCACTTACGACAACCTCAAGCTTAACCTTGGGAAGGAGCGTTGCATCGATCTCGACTCCACGGTATCTTTCGCCGGCACCCTTCTGGATTCCGCATCCCATTACCTGAGTTACGGTCATACCGGTTACACCCAGCTTGTTCATTGCCTTACGAAGAGTATCGTATCTGGAAAGTTTTGCAATAATGACAACCTTGTAGATGCCGGTATCGCTTTCCGGAAGGAGCTCGGATGCTTCCTTGATCACAGGAACAGCTGCATCTTTCTTTGCCTGTGAAGCTTCTTCATAACTCTCGGAACCCAGGTTGGTGTTCTCGTTGACGCTCATGGTCATGGTTGTGGTATCCATGATTGAGAAACCTGCATATGCTGAAGGAAGACCATGCTCTGTTGCGTCGAGACCGGTGATCTCTTCTTCTTCGGAAACTCTGAGTCCGATGGTAGCCTTGATGATAAGAAAAGCAATTGTGATAGTAACAACAGTCCATGCTATGGTAACGCCCATACCGCCAAGCTGCTTAAGGAGCTGGTCAATTCCGCCGCCGTAGAAGAGACCCTTGGTGATGCCTGCACCTTCAAATCCGGGAGCAGTATCGGTTGCGAAAAGACCTACTGCGATGGTACCCCAGATACCGTTGAACATATGAACCGCAACAGCACCGACGGGATCGTCTACATGAGTTACGTTATCGTTGAACCATACTCCGAATACTACGAGAAGTCCTGCAATGACACCGATGATGGCAGCGCCTGCACAGTCGGTTACGTCACAGGGAGCGGTAATTGCTACAAGACCTGCAAGTGATGCGTTGAGACACATTGAAACATCGGGCTTGCCGTATTTAAGCCAGGTGAAGATCATACATACAACAGTGGCAACTGCGGGAGCTACTGTGGTGGTAAGGAAGATTGAACCGAGGGTGGTAAGATCGGTTGCTGCCGCACCGTTGAATCCGTACCAGCCCAGCCAGAGAATGAATACACCGAGAGCTGCGATTACAAGGTTGTGTCCGGGGAATGCATTTACTTTTGTAACCTTTCCTTTCTCGTCCTTTTCGAACTTACCGATCCTGGGTCCAAGCATCCACGCACCGATGAGTGCACAGATACCACCGACCATGTGTATGCAGTTGGAACCTGCGTAATCGTGGAATCCCCAGTCTGCGAGGAAACCGCCGCCCCATGTCCAGTGTGCTTCGATGGGATAGATGATAGCTGAGATCACTGCAGAGTATACGCAGTAGCTGGAAAACTTGGTACGCTCAGCCATTGAGCCTGAAACGATGGTTGCTGTGGTTGCACAGAAAACCAGGTTGAATACGAATGATGAATAATCAAATGATCCGTATTTGCTGAAAACGTCAAAACTGAATCCGCCCGCAAATCCTCCGAGGATGTTGTCGCCGAGCATGAGTGATGCACCGCAGATGAACCACATTACGGTACCGATACAAAAGTCCATGAGGTTCTTCATGATGATGTTACCGGAGTTCTTTGCTCTGGTGAAGCCGGCTTCGCACATTGCAAATCCTGCCTGCATCCAAAAGACGAGTGCTGCTCCGATCAAAAACCACACGCCGTACAATTCGCTGTTAAAAGTGCTTAATAATTCTTCCATAATCTTTCTCCTCTCTTCGGGTCTTATTCTTATCCGAATAAAAAAGGCGCCCAGACTAAACAGTGTCTGAGCGCCTTTGCCCGTATCGTTATTAAAAAGAAAATGCGCCTTGGAATCATCCAAAGCGCCTTTGCTTTACAAGGGTCAGTTTAATACCGCAGAAATAATATGTCAAGAAAAAATTTTAAAAATATTCAAACCCGCATTCAGCCTGAGTTTCACTTGTGTGTGGCAAGATATTGACAGAGAAAACGTGTGATAAGTTTTGCTTATAACGGGTGAACGATTATAGGTATTTTACACATGATGAAAATCAAAATATCATTAGCACATAAGAATTAACAAACAAAAAACATTAAACAAAAACATCAAAACAAAAATATAAAACATACAGCAGAGGAGGAAATGATCATGAGTTACAAATTCGAAACACTTCAGCTTCACGTAGGACAGGAACAGCCCGATCCCGCAACAGATGCAAGAGCGGTTCCCATATATCAGACAACTTCATATGTATTCAGAAACAGTAAACATGCTGCAGACAGATTCGGACTTGCGGATGCAGGTAACATTTACGGAAGACTTACCAATTCCACCCAGGATGTACTTGAGAAAAGGATCGCAGCTCTTGAAGGCGGAAGCGCAGCACTTGCACTTGCATCAGGTGCCGCAGCCATAACCTACACCATTGAAGCTCTTGCAGCTAACGGCGGACATATAGTTGCACAGAAGACCATCTATGGCGGAAGCTATAACCTTCTTGCACATACTCTTCCCCAGTACGGAATTGAGACAACATTTGTAGATGCTCACAATATCTCGGAGGTAGAAGGAGCAATAAAGGATAACACCAGAGCTATCTATCTTGAGACTCTCGGAAATCCCAACTCGGATATTCCCGACATCGATGCCATTGCAGAAGTTGCACACAAGCACGGACTTCCCGTGGTTGTCGATAATACATTCGGAACTCCTTATCTTATCAGACCCATCGAACACGGCGCAGACATAGTTGTTCACTCAGCTACAAAGTTCATCGGAGGACACGGAACAACTCTCGGCGGAATCATAGTAGAGTCCGGAAAGTTCAACTGGAAAGCAAGCGGAAAGTATCCTGGCATCGCTGATGCAAACCCCAGCTATCACGGAGTATCCTTCTATGATGCAGTCGGACCTGCAGCTTTTGTAACTTATATCAGGGCAATTCTTTTGAGGGATACCGGAGCAACCATTTCACCCTTCAACGCATTCCTTCTTCTTCAGGGTGTGGAGACACTTTCTCTCAGACTTGACAGACATGCGGAGAATACAAAGAAGGTTGTTGAGTTCCTTAAGAATCATCCCAAGGTAGAAAAGGTAAATCATCCTTCACTTGAAGATCATCCCGATCATGCGCTTTACACCAGATATTTCCCCAACGGCGGTGCCTCCATCTTCACATTTGAGATAAAGGGCGGAAAGGAAGCTGCATGGAAGTTCATCGACAATCTTGAGATCTTCTCACTGCTTGCAAATGTTGCGGATGTAAAGAGCCTTGTTATCCATCCCGCATCAACAACACACTCACAGCTCAGTGAGGAGGAACTTCTCGATCAGGGAATAACCCAGGGAACCATCAGACTTTCCATCGGTACAGAGCACATTGATGATATCATTGCAGATCTTGAAAAGGGATTTGCTGCGGTATAAGAAAAAAATAAAAAGACCATGCCGGCTCATTTGTCGGTATGGTCTTTTTTTATGTTTGTAAAAGTGGTGCACGGATCAGTCCGATATGACAAGTTCAACCGGGCAGTGATCCGACCCCATAATATCCGTATGGATGTCCGCACTGACTAATCTTTCTTTCAGTTTTTCGGATACAACAAAGTAGTCGATACGCCATCCTGCATTGTTTTCCCTTGAATGGAACATGTATGACCACCAGGAGTAGATATCTTTTCTGTCAGGATAAAAATATCTGAAGGTATCAATATATCCGCTTTCAAGCACCTTTCCGAAAGCTGCTCTTTCCTCGTCGGAAAATCCTGCGTTGTGGTGGTTTGATGAAGGGTTCTTAAGATCTATCTCGTTATGCGCAACATTTAAGTCTCCGCAGTAGATCACGGGCTTTTTCTTTTCCAGTTTCAGTATATATCCCAGAAATGCCTCTTCCCACTTCATCCTGTAGTCAAGACGGGCCAGCTCTCTCTGGGAATTGGGAACATAAACGGTTATAAAATAAAAATCATCGAATTCGGCGGTAATGACGCGGCCTTCGTGATCGTGTTCCTCAGCTCCTATGCCGTAAGATACGCTTAGGGGTTCTTTCTTTGTAAAGATTGCGGTTCCCGAATAGCCTTTTTTCTCCGCATAATTCCAGTACTGGTAATATCCCGGAAGATCAAGGGAAAACTGGCCTTCAGAAAGCTTGGTTTCCTGAAGACAGAAGATATCG
>ONTX01000214.1 GCA_900320825.1 uncultured Lachnospiraceae bacterium
AGCTGTACACCGGGGGTTGAACATCTGGTCTTTGCAACCCAGGGATATACCTTTTTAGCGGGAAGGTTTCCGCCTTCACCGGGTTTTGCACCCTGTGCCATCTTGATCTGTATCTCCTGTGCGCTCAACAGATATTCCTCGGTAACGCCGAATCTTCCTGATGCAACCTGCTTTACAGCACTGTTTTTATCCGTTCCGAAACGGTCAACAGCTTCGCCGCCTTCACCGGTATTAGACTTACCGCCGAGCCGGTTCATGGCAATGGCAATGGTCTCATGAGCTTCCCTTGAAAGAGAACCGTAACTCATTGCACCCACCTGGAATCTTTTTACTATCTCTTCAACCGATTCGACTTTGCTTATATCGATCTTCTTTCCTGCGGGAACGAATTCAAGAAGGCCCCTTAAAGTGTGGGGATGATTTGCATCATCCACGAGAGCGGTATATTCCTTGAACTTGTCATAATCATCGTTTCTTACAGCCTGCTGGAGTAAAACGATGGTCTTGGGACTGTAGAGATGATCCTCCTTGCCAGCACCGCTTCTTAAGTTGTGGAAACCTGTGGAGTCAAGCACAGGATCAATGGGAAGCCCCATGGGATCAAAGGCTCTGTCATGTCTGTAAGCAATGCCTTCTTCAATCTCCTTAATTCCTATTCCGCCTACGCGGCTTGCAACACCGGTAAAGTATTTATCGATAACTTCATCGGAAAGACCGATAGCTTCAAAGATCCTTGCGGACTGATAGGACTGGATGGTGGATATTCCCATTTTTGCCGCGATCTTAACAACGCCGTTTAAGAGTGCCTTATCATAATCATCTATGGCAGTATGAAGATCCTTATCAAGAAGTCCCAGTTCGATAAGCTCAGCTATGCACTCATGTGCAAGATAGGGATTAACTGCTCTGGCGCCGAATCCAAGGATACATGCGGTCTGATGAACATCACGAACTTCCGCACTTTCGAGAATGAGAGACACAGCCGTTCTTTTCCTTGTATGGACAAGATGCTGCTCAACCGCAGAAACCGCAAGAAGTGCAGGAATGGGTACATGGTTTTCATCAACGCCTCTGTCGGAAAGAATGATCACATTCGCTCCGGAAGAAACCGCCGAATCTACGGAAAGATACAGCTGTTCAACCGCTCTGGAAAGCGATGTGTGCTTGTAATATAAAAGAGACACAGTCTCAGTCTTAAATCCGCTGTTTTTCATTGAACGGATCTTCATGAGGTCAACACCCGTAAGTATGGGATTATTAACCTCAAGAACCGTGCAGTTCTCACTCTTTTCCTGAAGGAGATCTCCGTCGGATCCGATATACACGGTGGTATCGGTTACTATCTTCTCACGCAGCGAGTCTATGGGAGGGTTTGTAACCTGGGCAAACTGCTGCTTGAAGAAACCGTACAAAAGAGGGTAATTTTCCGAAAGAGCTGAAAGGGGAACATCGTGACCCATTGAAACCGTGGGCTCTGCGCCTGACTGTGCTGCTTCAAGAATATATGATCTGACTTCCTCATAACCGTATCCGAACACTTTGTAAAGTCTGTCTCTTTCAGGCTGGGTATGGGCAGGAACCTTATGGTTGGGTATGGTAAGATCCTTGAGATGAATGAGATGGGCATCCAGCCACTCTCCGTAAGGATTCTTTGATGCATAGTTCTCCTTACATTCATCATCGGAAATGATCCTCTTAGCCTTGGTATCTACAAGGAGCATTCTTCCGGGAGTAAGCCTTGATTTTTTAACGATCTTGTCGGGAGCGATATCAAGTACACCGACTTCCGAAGAAAGGATCAGTCTGTTGTCATCTGTAATGTAGTATCTGGAAGGTCTCAAGCCGTTACGGTCAAGAGTTGCTCCGAACATTTCTCCGTCCGTGAACAGAATTGCAGCGGGACCGTCCCAGGGCTCCATCATGGTTGCATAATAGTGATAGAAATCCTTCTTGCTCTCGCTCATGAACCTGTTGTGCTTCCAGGGCTCCGGAATGAGTGCCATCATGGCAAGAGGAAGATCCATTCCGTTCATGTACAGGAATTCAAGAGTATTGTCCAGCATTGCAGAATCCGATCCGCTTGCGGAGATTACGGGATAGATCTTGTCCTTATCCTTAGAAAGGAGCTCAGAATGCATGGTCTCTTCTCTTGCCAGCATCCTGTCCGAATTACCTCTTATGGTATTGATCTCACCGTTGTGTGCGATAAATCTGTAGGGATGAGCTCTCTCCCAGCTGGGAAGTGTATTTGTTGAGAATCTTGAGTGAACGATGGCGATAGCTGACAGATAATCCTTACTCTGCAGATCGTCATAGAATCTTCTGAGCTGTCCTACAAGGAACATGCCCTTATATACTATGGTACGGGAAGAAAGAGAGCATATGTATGTGTCTTCCGAACTTTGTTCAAATTCTCTTCTTGCTACATACAGTCTCTTATCGAATTCAACGCCTTTACTTACGCCATCGGGTTTTTTAAGGATGCACTGCCATATAGAGGGCATGCAGTCCTTCGCTCTTTTACCAAGGATTTCGGGATGCACGGGCACCTCTCTCCAACCGAGAGTTTTCATTCCTTCCTTTGATGCGATCACTTCGAAAAGCCTCTTTGCAAAGGTTCTCTTAAGATCATCCTGGGGAAGGAAAAACATTCCTATTCCGTATTCTCCCTTGTTTCCTGCTTTGATACCGGCTTTGGAAAGCACCGGTGCAAAAAAGTCATGGGATATCTGGAGCAGGATTCCAACTCCGTCACCGACCTCTCCGCTCGCATCCTTTCCGGCTCTGTGCTCAAGCTTTTCTACGATGGAAAGTGCGTCATCCATTACACTGTAATCAGGAATTCCGTCGATCCTGACAACAGCTCCGATACCGCACGCATCGTGCTCTCTGTCATATGAAAGATTAGCGTTTGATAGATTCCCGTTCATACCATTTTCCTTTCAGATATGTTTGCAAAAAAAGAAAAAGACGCCTCTAATGCATTAAACATTAGAGACGTCTTTGCCTCTTGCCGAATAAAATAAACCCTTTTCAGTTCTTTGTCAAGGTCCGCTTGTCAGCATTTTTAACTTTTTCTTCAGGCAAGCTTTAATTTCTTCAGTTCATCAAAGACCACCTGTGCAAATATTTTATGCCCTTCCGTATCCATATGCTCGTCATCAACCCTGCTGGCAGTGACATGATCAGATGCGGCAATAAAGGGAATACCTCTTTTACGTGCGATCTTTGAATAGACTTCCTTTAATTCGATGCTCTTTTTTATGGATTCTTCGTTAAACTCCGGATCCTTTTCCGGTCTCCAGACATCATCACCCAGATGAATGGGGGACACCAGAAGGATGTTTTCGCTTTTTACGAACCTTTCCGCCGCATCCAGGCATCTTTCAAGTCCAAGACCGATGGTATACGCAGAGGCATTGTAAGACGTCTTACAATCGTTGGTCCCCAGCATAAGGATCATTGCATCAAGAGGGTAATGACTTTCCAGAAGGACGGGAATGGCCGACACTCCTTTTCTGCCGGGCCTTAGTTCATCCTCAAATACGGTTGTCCTGCCGCAAAGTCCCTCCTCGGCAATCCTCACCTCTTCAGGATCGAACTTTTCCTGTAAAATGCCGGTCCATCTCTGTTCCCATGCAAATCTCTCGTGGGGTTTGGATCCGGGAACAAGCCCCCATGTATTCGAATCTCCAAAAGCAAGTATCTGTTTCATGATCATATGGTAAATCAGCTGTGCATCTTTCGTAAAATACGAAAAATCTTTTGCCCGTTATAAGTAAAAGTTATTACAAAAAATACGGTTAAAAATCACCAAAAATGTGCCGATATATATAAGAAGTGGTATATTATATAGGTGCTATTTTTAACATAAAAATACACATTACATATGATCTTCATTTATTTATAGAAGAAACCTGTTATACAAAACACACGTAATGGAACTTAAAACATCCTTAAAAGAGATAAAGAGATCCGACAGAGGGGCAAGCCTTGTACTTATTGCCGCTTTTTCAACCATTGTCATCGCAATGGCTGTTACCCTTACCATAGTAAGTTCCATGATCTTCTCAAATGCCGAGAACAGAAGCAGACAGGACCAGGCTTACGAACTTGGGACCGGTCTCTTTTCACGCATAGAAGAGCTGATACTTAACGAGCCTGCCTCCGGAACCAATAAGGCGTGCATTGATCTTGAATCATATTTCGCCGATTCGGTCCCTTCGGACAAAAAAGGTATCATTATGGAAGAATCAGATTTTGAATCTCTGCCGGACTCAAAGGTGACCGTATCAGTAGCAAAGAATACGGACAGGGTTGGCAAGACCTTCTATACTCTCACCGTAAAGGCCGAAGCCATCGGTGAGACCTATATCAGAACCGAGGATTATACCGGAAATGTTCTTGCGGGATACGAAAGGATGTAAAGATGAAAACATTCCGTTTTGAAAACCGCATATCTCATAACAATAAGGGCGAGACTCTTGTGGAGATCCTCGTCTCATTCATGGTGCTTACAATAGTTCTTGCCATGTTCGCGGGAGCAATCTCCTCAGCAAGTGCCGCCGGAAACAATTCCATCAGCAAAAGGCGCACCTCCGATCATGAATACGAAGACCTGCACCAAATGCTTTTAAGCGAAGAGTTTTCAGATACCCCGGGATCAAAATCCACAGACATAAAAAAGCAGACAACCATCTCGGGAGCAGATCCTTCGGTAACCTATACTCTTACGGCATATAAATACGTATCGGGAGAAACCGTTTACTGGATATACAGATAGATATGAAAAGATTTATGCAACACGGAAAAAAGTGCATAAATGACTTCGGAATGACCATGGTAGAACTGGTGGTTTCCATGACCCTTACGGCAATCTTTGCAACTGCCATCGTTGCCGTCATGTCCCCTGCATCAAGAGTCTACATGAACGTCATGGAGATGAACCGTGCCCAGATGGTTGCAGACATGGTCATAGATGCCATGAGAGAAGAATGTGCTGACACATACGTTGAGGATTTTGCTTCGGTAAGGATCGTTAATGCCGCTCCCACAGCAGACGGTGACGCAACGCTTCTGACAGGGCTCCGCAACATTACGTCGGAATCGGAAAACTCCGGCAACGTACTCATAATAAGAAAATCCCCGGGATATTGCGAGGCACTCTATTCATGCATCTCCATTTCCCAGAGTAATTATGCCAATATCAAGGGAGAGGATTACGCATACAAAAACGCAGACGGAATAACATCCAAAGCAATTTACAGACTTTTTGACAGCGGTATCGCTACCGAAGAGACAAAGCAGGGATACCTGCACTACGCCTATTATCAGTGCGGCAGACAAAATCTTGATGTGGGAACAGAAAAGATCAGCTGCATTTTCCCCGCCAAAGCCTACGACTACACAAACCCCTTTTCAAGAGGAGCCTACAGCGGTTATACGGTGGACATTTCTTTTTCGGACATTACCTACATGCCGGCACCGGGAGAAACCACTGTTACCGTACTGACAAAGAGACCTGTCAGCGTTCTTGCAAAAGTACGCGTTTATAAATGCGGTTATGATTCACAGAGTTCGGAATTTCCTTTATATACAAGGGAAGCACTCCTTGTTTTTGCAGAGGATACTACCAAATAAATGAACCAAAGACATTCACGTTCAAAATTTAATAACAACCTCGGCTTTACACTGGTGGAACTCATAGTAGTCCTGGTCATTCTGGGAATACTTGCTTCTGCTGCGGTTTACGGAATCAGCGGATACATTGATATGACCCGTTTCAGAAACAACGAGCAGAATGCATTATCCGTATTCCAGTCCGCCCAGGCTGCGGTAAACCACATGGAACAGGCAGGCACTGCCGAAAAATGGTCACAGGATCTGATCTCTTTCGGAACCCCGGATGAATATAACTATCTGAATCCGGGTGTTAACGATAATATCTATAACCAGTCATTTTTCAACGCCTTCCCCACAGATCCGGGTAACCAGACCGGACAATCCGTTCACATGCGCTATGCCGTTACTCTCACCCCGGGCTCGGATGATGCCCAGAGCAAATGCATAAAGGACCTGATCGGTGATGACTACAAATCATCTGATGTTCTCGATGCCCTGATCACCATCGAATTTGATATTGAAAAAACCCTGGACAATGCCGGAAAGGTCCGCTACAGCGCAAATGTTTATTCCGTTTTCTACGATTCAAAAAGAACCGTCTGGGACAGCAGGTCCAAAAATAATATATCGAGCATAGTTCCCTACAGGGGGTACGACTACAGAAGTTCAACCAGCCTTACCGGATACAGCAATCCCTTAGGTGCTTCCTCTGCGGTGGATACTGTTTTCATCCCCGCCGAAGCCGAGATAAAAAATACCATAGTCTCACTTCGAAACGGTGAGACTCTGGATCTTTCCTGGTCAGCCACATCCGACACACAGCCCGTAACCGGAAAGCCGGCTCAGATCCACTATACCTTCTCTCTTTATGATGACGATTCGGGGAAGAAATTCTGCGACATTGTTTTTAATGAAGATAATATACTCGGCGGAACTCCCGTTTCCACCCTCATAGGCGAAGAGGAAAGTTTCTACAACAAGCTTCAGTTTACCGCTGATGATTTCAAAAATAATCACTACGAAAACAAAACCGTTAACAAGATCATAGACCATACAAACTATACCGTTGTCTACACCAGCGAAGACGTTTCGGACGAAAGAGGTGTTCCCGTCACGATCTACAGAGCAACACTCCATACTTTTGCCAAGGGTTACGTAAAGAGATACAGCGGAACCCAGAACAGGAATTTCGATTACAATACCGTGGGCGACAGCATCACTCATATAGAAAACTATTTTACATTTCCTCTTGCTGTTTCATATGAGATCCATGAGGGTGACGGTGTTTCCGACAGGATAACCTACACCGTATCCCTTGATGCCATGATGGCAAGAAACATTTCAAACGCCAACGAAGTAAATGATTCTTCCACAAATGCTTTGCGTGCAAGAACCATGAACTTCAGTTTTAACAGACTTTTCAACGGATCCTATCTTACGAAAAATACCGTTCCGAAGAATTTCTTTGCGGTAATGGTTGTTGATGCAAACAGATTTGCCGGTGGAAACAATATCTACAATGACTCCACAGGATTTGCCACCTCGGATGCATTCTACGCCGAGCGTGCACTTGACGATCCCTTATATCTCACAGACTCAGGAAATTACAGATATGTAGCGAATGCCGCATTTAAAGAAAGCGGTAAAAAATATGCGGTTGTAAATGCCTATTACGGTGATCTTAAATACGGAAGCCTGGGTTCTGGTGAACTTGCATCCGGCGGAGATGCTGTCATCACATCATTCAGGCATCTGTCTAATATGCGTCTGTTAAGAGATTACGGTCAGCCCGTAACCTATACCATCAGAAGAGATCTCAACTGGTTCACCATAACTTCAAACGGTGCAGGTATTGAAACATATTCGAGCGATGTCTGTGTCTTCTCGGAAAGCGGCGGAAAGATAGAACGCTTCTCTCCCGTTCCAATACCTGACCCTGTTACAAATGCCGGCAAAAACTACGGCGACATACTTAATGTGGTATCTTTCCCCTCCGTTCCGAGGATCAATATAAACGGAAAGCTGGTGGCCGACGAAAATACACTGAGCACTCTTCCCGATACCGAAGACAGAACTTCGGTTATCAGGAATGTCCAGATGAGGATGGCTTCATTCTATGATGTGAATCTGGACAGCTATGGTCTCATATGCAACAACCAGGGCACAGTGGTCAATCTCAGGGCAAATGCGATGACTATATCCCTGGACGAAGTTCCAGACGGTTCTCCCGACGACAGGGAAAAGATCAAGGATGCCATTGAAAAAATGAGGCAGGGCGGAACCCTCTCAACTTCCTACCCGGATTGGAAGACCTCTTCGCCTCTCGGCGGATTGGTGGGTGCAAATAACGGTATCATCGGAAGTTCTACGGAGACAGATCTGAAGAAAAATACCATGAAGGTGAGCAATTGTATCATTATGGCGGGTCAGTGGTCAGGCGGCACATGGCAGATACATTCAGTTTCGGCCACCGGTGGTATAGTCGGCGACAACAACGGCAAAAACGCCAACCCTTCCATTTTCGGCAGACTCGAGGCTACAGGAGATTTTGCATCTGCAGGATGGATCGATGTCAGCAGTCTCGTAGGATACAGCAAATGCAGCATAGCCGCAGAAATGATAGTTGACAACACCAGAGATACAGATCTATCCATAATAAAATTCAATAATAATGTTTCATCCTTCATATACGGCACAACCGACTCGGTAGGTGGTGCCATAGGAGGCATGGATAATACAAGTAATCTCAGCCAAAGTGTCACAGCCGCTCCTCTTACAAGCAGCGTGGATTCCGGCGGAAAAGTAACCATAGATGAAGTTTCCGGCGCTACATATCAGGTAAATGTAAAGCTTGATGAAAACTCATATATTCTTGTGGAGCCCGACGGTTCTCACAAAAAAGGAACAGATCCGAAAGATTTACAGCGTGAAGCCGGCATAGGTGGTGCCATAGGACGTATCAAAAGCTACAGATCGGGATTCCTGAGTGTACGAGTTGAAAACAGCGGAATCATCACATCCTTCGGAACAAACAATACAAATATCGCATCAAGAAATATAGGCGGTGCCATAGGCGTCATCACCGGTTCCGCACCCATAACAAATGCATATATCTACGTTGAAAATAACGGAAAGATAGGAACAAACCTTGCAGGCACAGCAGTTTCGGGAAGAGCAAACACAACAGGCGGTGCCATCGGAAGGATCAATACCGCAGGTTCCGCATCGGGAACTTTTACCATAAAAGCCATAAACAACGGTCCCATCTATGGAGACTACTGCATCTCTACGGATTATATCGGAGTCGGAGGCGGTATCGGTGCCGTTACCGGTAACAGCGTTCCCGCGTACCGTATGTGCATTCTTAACAACACCGGTTCCTCAATCTACGGAAAAAATCTTTCCATGACAACCGGAACCGATAACACCAACCAGTTCGGAACGGGCGGTGCTATCGGATACATGCAGTACACACCTGCGGACGGAAGCATTTATTCATACGTGGGGAAAAATGTAAGCATTTCATCAACCGGTTCCAATACAGGAGGATGCATAGGAACCCTTAGAGAAAGGATCTATACAGCCACCGGCGGAAAATATACAAACATAACTGCAGACCTCATAACAGGTTCGTCCGTTTCATGCACCGGATTCAATGCAGGAGGATGCATAGGCAACGCCCCTGCAGTGCATCACTATACAAATTTAAGATCAAGGATTAACGGAAGTGTATACATTACTGCTGCCCAGGATGCCGGCGGAGTCCTCGGAAGGATAAGTACATCCGCCACAAACGAGTATTCATCTGTTATCTTGAAGAGTCTTTCCGACACATCCGTCATAAATGTAAAAGCATCTTCCGGCAAGGATGCCGATCCTGCGGCGGGCAACGATAATGCAGGCGGACTGATCGGTCTTGCAAGCGGAGGAAGTTCGGAATATAAACTGACACTCCAGATGCCCTCACAAACTGCCGGTGATACGCTGATCGTCAATGTTGACGGTTACGATAATGCGGGCGGAATCATAGGGCATTACACTAATTATGCTCACAGCATTTCAACTCCCATAGGAGTTTATCTCCACCCCGATTCCCATGTAAGAGCATTTAATGATAACGCGGGTGGTGCCATAGGAAAATTCGATTCCAGTTATCAGTTATCCTCATCTGTTACGGTTTGCGATGCTGTTGCCATTACTTCGACAAGCATTCCATATATCCAATCCGTAACAGGATGTGCGGGTGGAGCTATCGGTTACGCAACTACCGGAACCAAGTCCGTAAGTGGAAATATAGCGGTTAACGTAACCAAACTTAATATCTACGGACTTTCAAATACCGGAGGATGCATAGGTCATTTATATAATTCATCCGTTGCCGGCAGTATAACAGCATCCGGAACAAACATTGGAATATCCGGCACTTCAAATACCGGCGGAATAATCGGTTATCACGACCTCAACACAATAAACGGCACAGGACTTATCCAGTTCCTTGCCTCGAGCTGCATCATCAGCGGAACCGATAATACCGGTGGATGCATCGGACACGTATCAGGAAGCAAAGATAATTACGGAGCAATCTCATTTGACGGCTCAGAAAGCTCTGTCACCGGATCCGGTACCTGCATCGGAGGATG
>ONTX01000497.1 GCA_900320825.1 uncultured Lachnospiraceae bacterium
ACTTCCTCGGATACATCATGCTTCTTCGCGATCTTCTCCACAGGCTTATTCCACTGCATATCCTTTACGACCGCCCGAACCAGGGCTCCCATATCTCTACTCATGTCACGCTCCCTGCGGATGTTCCTGCAGCCACATAACGATATCACCACTCTCATACATTGGCTTTCCGTCAACGAATAAGCATGGCACCTGCTGTTTTCCGCCAACACGGATGAGTTCTTCTCTATCATCCTCGTTCTCGTGGATATTGTGTAGCTCCACATCTGTTCGCCCGCTTGCCTCGATCTCTCTCAAAACCTTCTGGCAATACGGACACTCTGAAAACATATATAACTTCAGATCCATATGATTCTTACCTCCTCGGAAATGCGGCATAGTATCCGTCCTTCCAAAAGCCCTTCTTTGCCTTCTTCGCTTTCTTCTGGAGCTTGTTGAACTCCTTACGATGCGCCCCGTTCGGTGCATAATACACCGCCCTCGCATATCCCTTCTTCAAGAGCGTCTTGTTAAACATCGTCTTTCCCAGATACACATAGGCAAGCGTCCGCCCGTAC
The DNA here is from genome assembly GCA_900320825.1 of uncultured Lachnospiraceae bacterium. Lineage (GTDB taxonomy): Bacteria > Bacillota > Clostridia > Lachnospirales > Lachnospiraceae > AC2028. Next base: position 558 of record ONTX01000497.1, read on the forward strand.
TGATCAAGCCTTTCCTTATCAAAAACGAGCTTCACTTCCTTACCGGTGAGCTGTTTTTTCACCCACTTACTGATCTTTTTGCCCCACTTGGTATTCCGTCTCTCATCAGCGTGGACTGACTCAGGCGTATCAACGCCGATCATACGCACCCTTGTCTTCTCTCCATCAATATATGTCACAAACGTATCGCCATCCACCACGCGGTCTACTGTGACCTTAACGCTCTCATCATTCTCTGCAGCGAATACGGACAGTACCTGATCCGTCACATCCGTAAAAATGCTCCGACACGGCACAAACAATACCAACAGAAGTGCGCATATTGCGATCAGTCTTTTCATCTTATCAATCTCCCTGTTTCACTGTTTTTTTCTCAGGGGCATCCCCCTTCTTCATAAGCTTCCTCGCATTTTTTCAAGCCTACCCTATCCTTTCCAGATACTTGACAGGCACTTCCTTTACCAACCATATGCCATTAACCGATCGGAAAAACGATATCCCATCCCTGTACATCTCGCCGCTCTTAACCGTGTAGATCACCGGCTTGCCATGTCTCTGCCCGACCTTCCTAGCGGTTTCCTCATCAGAGGACAGATGCACATAAAGGCGGGATTTTGGTATCAACCCCAGCTCATCTATCGAAGCCACATACTTCTCCCCGGTACCGTGATACAAAACCTCCGGCGGTTCGACCTCTTTAAGTTCTACATCTACCGGAATTGAATGTCCCTGATTCGCCCTTATCAGCGTTTTATCCTCGTTGAATGAATACCGCTGCTTCTCATCTTCAACCACAATCTGCTCCAATGTAGCCATATCAAGCGGATGCGTCTTGTTAATACCTGCAATCAGTTCATCCACATTCGCCCAACCATGTTCATCAAGCATTATCCCAATAGTCTCCGGTTTATGGCGAAGAATCAGAGAAATAAACTTGCTCATATCCTTCAGTGACATCCTATTCCTCCACAAAAAAGAACCTTACCGGATTTGCATCACCCCATTTGTATAAATGTGCTACGGACTTTCCAACATACTTATCACGGATCTTATCAGGTGCTACTTTACCTTCAAATCCAATTCTCCCATGTATAGGAGTCAAGTCCGGAAATGACTCTCGAACAATCTTCTCAGCTGGCATCCAACAATCAATCTCATATACTTCACGAACAATCTTATCATATACACAGAGTGCATAATCCGATTTCTGAGCCCTTTCAAGCTTGACTCTCCACTCGGCTCGGGTACAATCATAGAGTTGATCCGGCGTCCTAGCATCCTTGAACGATCGTCCGATCTTTATGATTGCGATGTTCTCTTCTAAATCTTCTCTCTCAAGATACTCCATTTTATAACCCTCCTACCAAAACAGCTCCATACGATCTACCTCTCAGTCCAGATACTCCTCATACGGCTCAAGTGCTTTCGATGCATATTCCAACGACCGTGACAAGGAATCAGCCTTTCCGAGTACATCCGCGTATTCATCGACCTTTTCATCAAATCCATCCACATCAAATGATATCAATCTCTTTGAAATCGCCACTGCCAGACCGATCGTCTTCTACCCTGCATCAAAGGTAGCCTGCAACCGTCTGTCATCGATACTATCAATCACACCCTCTCCAAACGAAGAATGTGTGACTTTATCGCCGACAGACACCATCTGGGAAAACAGATCAAGCCCCTTCATGAGTCTTTCGTAATCGGCATTGATCCTTTCAAAGTCATCCTTCAGCTTCTTTGCCTTTTCCTTAGCTGCCAGATAGGCATTCTTCTCCTTTGCATTCCGCTTGGTATAGTTCACTCTGGCATACAGGTTGTAGACTGTCGCGCAGTATATCAGATCAAA
>ONTX01000392.1 GCA_900320825.1 uncultured Lachnospiraceae bacterium
GATGAGCAAATTCCTGATTCCTGCAACGTTTATCCTGACATTCATCTATATTATTTCCAAGCTGAATTTCATAAGTATCAAAAATGTATCAAAGGGTGATTTTATTGTCTCCTTCAGAAAGCCGCACATTGATCTGAAGGGATTTACCCCGGACGACAGAATGTTTCTAACCTGTTATATGACCGGCATCCTGGTTCTTTGCTTTGCATACGGGATAAGTTATATCGCTAAACCCATGGTTGCATGCAGATACACCTATCCTCTGGTTCCTTTCGTTATCATGATATGGGCCCTTGCCGTGAAAAAACTCATCGCAATCTTTGCGGGAGGAGCGGATGACGGAGCGGTCAGGGAAAAAGAACTGACGAAAAACACATCAGGAAAGATAGGGCTTATTGTGGTTCTTTCTTTGTGGATGGTAGTTTTTGTAATGGGACTAATGGATTTCAAACTTCAGAGAAGTATCGCGAAGGTTCAGGATGCGGAGACTGCAAGTACTTTGTCCATCATAGGCACCCCCGGAGAAAACACAGCGTTTACATCGGAGAAAGTACAGCATCTTTCCTGGACGGTTCTGTATTACTATTATCCCGAAAATGAGATCCATGCAGGAAATCCTCTGGATCTAACTGCCGAACATGATGACATCTGGGCATGTATGGGATATGAACTTGGGGAAGATGTCTTAAGCGAAATGACTGCCAGGGGCTTTAAATATGACATATATAAGGACAAATGGATAGGAAAGTATCCTTTTGACCTGTATCACTTTTACAAAGCGTGAAAAAGTTCTTTTGTTTACATAAAAAAGACTGTAAAATATGTATAATTCGTTGATCACGGAAGACAAGACGAAACAACGGATGAACATCAGGCAAAGGAGAACGCCATGGAAAAAGAAAAGAAGAACCGCTTATCATTGTCCAAACTCATTGTAATGTTCACACTTATTCCGCCTTTTATAGCCGGCATTGTAATGATCATCGCAACTTATGTGATATCATCTCAAAGGCTTGAGGATCTTACCAAGGAAGAACTCAAAGGTGCGGCACAGGGACTCAGGTCATATTACGAGTATGACATCATAAACGATAACGATCTGGTTGACGGATTCATCGAGTACGATCCCGAGGATTACATCGATACTTTTTACAGCCAGACCGGAGTTAATCTTACTCTCTTTAAGGAAAATATCCGATTCATGACATCCCTCAGAAATGCGGATGGATCCAGAAACGAAGGAACCGCAGCTTCAGATGCCGTATGGGCAGCAGTTTCAAAGGGAGAGGATTTCTATTCAAATGATGTTGTTATCGGCGGAAAAGATTATTATGTATATTACATGCCTTTAACCGATGGCAAGACTGTTTACGGAATGGCTTTCGCAGGAAAGACCCAGGAGAACGTCAAGTCCACTCTCAATTCCATAGTAATGTCCAACGTCATTTCCGCACTTGTCCTTATGGCGGTATTTGCAGCATTTGCAATAATCATGGCACGTAAGGTATCAGAACCCATTCACAGTGTTGCCGCAAACTTAAGCGATCTTGCTTCCGGTAATATTGCGACCAAGGTTACTGCAACAGGAAATGTTCAGGAGACTGCAACACTTATAGATGCGGCAAAGACCCTTTCCAGCGTGCTCAATGAATCCATATCGGAGATCAGGGGATCGGCTGAGACCCTTACCGAAACAGTTTCTTCAACTGAGGCTAAGGCAGAGAGCAGTGCCGAGGCAACATCCCAGATTGCAGAGTCCATGAGCGATCTTTCACAGTCTACAATGACCCTGGCAGAGAGCGTACAGGATATCAATTCCCAGATTGTGGAGATGGGTACCATCATAGAGGATGCATCCGACAGAGCATCGCAGCTTGACGGAAATGCAAAGAACATGGGCGTTGCAAACGCAGATGCAAGCGAGTGTATTGCCAATGTTGTTAAGTCCTCAGATAAGTCTTCAGCAGCGATCGAAGGAATATCATCCAAGATCAATGAGACCAATGCTTCCATCGGAAAGATCAACGAAATGGTAGATCTTATCTCCGAGATAGCATCCCAGACTAACCTCCTTGCTCTTAACGCATCCATTGAGGCTGCAAGAGCGGGTGATGCAGGAAGAGGATTCGCAGTTGTTGCCGAAGAGATCGGCAAGCTTGCAACCCAGTCCAACGAATCTGCAGAGCAGATCAAGTCCGTTGCTCAGGAGATCGGGGTTCAGTCCAAGGAATGCGTTGAGCAGTCAGCGGTCGTTAAGCAGCTTATCGATGAGGAAAGAAATCTTCTTGAAACTACTCAGGAGAAGTTCGAAGCACTGGATGATAATATCAAGTCTTCCGTTAATGAGATTGAAGGAATCACGGCAATCACCGAGCATCTTTCCAATATCAAGGATGCCGTTACCAACGCCATAAGCGATCTCTCCGCTATCTCCGAGGAGACCAGCGCCACCAACCAGGAAGTAACAACAACCGCAGCAAACGTATCCGACAACGTAAGAGAGGTATCGGAACATGCATCCGAAATGGCATCTCTTGCAGACAAGCTCAAGCAGGCGGTTGCATATTTCAAATAAGATTTAAGATCCGTATCCCGGTGCCCGCGGACAATTCCGCGGGCACTTTTTTGTTCTATATTATGTATAAATGTGTTATACTAACGTGCACGGCAAAATTCGGCACATCTGAAATCTGCCGAAAATACTAAGGATTGGAGGACGGAATAATGGAAGAGAATTTTGATTTTAACGAGCTCTTCGAACTGCTTGAGAAAAAGGAATATGTAAAACTACGATCTGTCCTCTCCGAACTTAACGATGCCGATATCGCTGCATGGATCGAGGACATGGATGCAGAGAGCGATAAGCTCAGACTGTTCAGGATCCTTACAAAAGATCAGGCAGCTGACGTATTTTCATATCTTGATCTTGATACCCAGCAGAGAATAATCCGTTCCATGTCAGAGAAGGAAGCGGCGAGCATCATTGATAACCTGATGGCCGACGATGCTGCCGACCTCATGGAAGAGATGCCTGCTAATGTGGTCACCAAGCTTCTTGCAAGTGCAAGCCCCGATACGAGACGTGATGTAAATCATCTTCTTCGTTATGAAGAGGACTCCGCCGGAAGCATAATGACCATCGAGTATGTTGATCTCAAGGAAAGCCTCACCGTGGCACAGGCCATAGAGCGTATCCGCAGGGTGGGTGTGGATTCCGAGACCATCAATGTATGTTACGTTCTCGATGCCGGAAGACATCTGATAGGAACCGTTGCGTTAAGATATCTCCTTCTTTCCGATGACAATGAGAAGATCGGAGACATCATGCATGAGAATGTCATTGCACTCAACACCAAGATGGACCAGGAGGAAGTTGCAAGGCAGTTCATGAAATACGACTTCACCACCATGCCGGTTGTCGATAATGAGAACCGTTTGGTGGGAATTATCACCGTCGATGATATCGTAGATATCATGGAAAAAGAGGCAACCGAGGACATGGAAAAAATGGCAGCTATTTTGCCTACGGATAAGCCTTACATGAAGACGGGAGTTTTTGAGACATATAAGAAAAGAATTCCCTGGCTGCTGCTTCTCATGGTAAGTGCCACATTTACCGGTGCCATCATCAAGTCTTTTGAAGATGCACTGAGCGTATGCGCCGTGCTCGTCGCATACATACCCATGCTCATGGATACCGGAGGAAATGCCGGAGGACAGGCAAGCGTTACGGTCATCCGTGGTCTTTCACTGGGTGAGATAGAATATGCCGATGTGTTCAGGGTTGTGTGGAAAGAACTGAGAGTGGCATTCGTGTGCGGTATCACACTTGCCCTTGCGAATTTTGTGAAGCTCCTTGTGTTCGATCAGGTAGCTGTTCCTGTTGCCATAGTCGTTTGCCTTACACTTGTGGCGGCAGTCCTTATGGCAATGCTCATAGGATGTCTTCTTCCCGTGGGAGCAAAGCGTCTGGGATTTGACCCTGCCGTAATGGCGAGCCCTTTCATCACCACTATTGTTGATGCTCTGTCTCTTCTTGTTTATTTCCGAATCTCGGGAATGCTTTTAAATCTGTAAAAAGAAGAACTGATACGGGAATCAGGAAAATGAAATAGGGAAGGGAATATCTGGCCTTGGCTTCCCAGATAAGGCTGAAGATAAAACCTCCCAACATAAAGATCGAAAAGAACCAGTGAATTGTCATTGGTTCTTTTTTATTTTTGATCAGGCAAATGAGTGCACGGACTGAAGAAATCAGACAAAGCAGATATATGAGGGTCTGATACTTGTTCATCATTTTGAACATGATAATATGAATATCTCCCACATATGCCCTGATATAAAAGGGTGAGAGGGTTTCAAGGGATATGCCTTCCTTAAAACTCTTCATATGTGTATTGCTTTCAAACATGGGCTCTATCCACTGAAGCAGGATCTTATTTCTGTAGAAATCCTTTGCAAGCCCGGGATATTCTCTGAATTCACTGAGTCTTTCGGATATATATTCTTTTGCTTCCTCAGATGCCAGGGCTTTGTTGCCATCATATCTTTCGTAAACTTCCTGATGATATCTGTTATAAACTCCCGATGCTCCGTCCGTTGTCTGCATTCCCATTGCAATGTATGCGATGGTAGGAGAGCCTGTGTGTCTGTCAAAGCCCGAGAGTTTTTCATAACCCACATTTATGGAAAAAAGACATGCGTATGAAAAAACCGTAACTGCCAACATGGTGATAAGAGGCGATATTTTTTTCCGCTGCACCGATATAAGAAAAGAGACGATGATAAGTGCGAAGACCGCGATCCATGCCGAACTTCTGTTAAGTATCGCAAAGGCCGCCCCCGGTGCGGAAAGCAGGGCATAGATGATCTTTCCCGAGTTAAGGAATTTTATAAAAAAGAAGACAAATACCATTATTCCGAATACGGAAGGAAGATCTCCGTAAGCGTATGGGATCAGGATGAAATAGGGAAGAAGAAGTGCGGTGAATACGGTCCATAAAAATCTTGGTGCATATCCGCCTCTCAATTCTTTAATGAGAAAATATCCCGTCAGTATTGTCAGGTCATTGAGCAGGAGGTTGATCATTCCCGCAGCGGTGAAGTTAAGGGGCCCGAAAAACTTAAAGATGATCTCATAGAAAAACAGAAGCCCTTTCTGGTGGGGGCAGATACCGATATATCCCATGGGTGTGAACATGGAGTAATTGCCTTCCAGAGCATAAAGGGCAGCTGCCGTGGTGTTAATCTGGTCACCCGAGGGGTAATAAGGAGTTGTTTTTACATAAATGATCCCAAGCACGGTGTACAGGATAAGAACAAGGACCAGAGATATATAACTGATGATGGCCGATGCTTTTTGGTGTTTTTTTTCAAAAAGAAAACAGGCATATATCACTGCAATAGCTGCAAGAGAGAAAAGCAGGTTTTTCGGAAGAGAATCCGCAATCTCCACTGGCCAGTTGTAGCCGCTATATTTGTTTGAAGAATACATTGAGATGCGTGCACTCTGAAATGTAAGATATGCCAAAAGAACCGACACTATGGAAAACAGAAATATCCCGCATATCCTTACAAAAAGTGTGGCGGGATCTTTTACTATGTTTTTGTTTTTTTCTTTATTTTCCGGTTGCATAATATATGCATCATTATATATCAAAGAGTATATTTTTTCATAGTGGCAAGACAGGCGGATTTGGCGTGCCATGTCGACAATTATGCATTGTAGCGATATAATCAGTAGGTGGTCAAATATTCTGAAAGTGCATGAAAAGGAAGGATCTTGAACAGTTCATCCGGCAAAAAAAGATTTATAGGTTTGACAGAGCTTGTATTTGCATTTTTAACATCTGCGATCATCACGGTCGGAAGATGTGTTTATAATCTCAACGATCTGAAATGGCTGAAGATCTCTGCTGTGGAATACATAGCGATCTTTGCCATTTTATTTGTGCCCATTCTGTTTTTCTATGTGATACTCGGAAGGCTGGTAAAAAGGTATGAAAATGCCGGGCGGGCCGATGAGATTTCCGATGAGATAAACGTATCCGATATACCGGGTAAAGAGACAAAGGGAAATGAAAAGGAACCTTCTCCCCTGACTGCGGGAGAAGAAATAGATCTTCTTGCTGTCAAGGATGATAAGACTATTGAAAAAGAAGCAAAAGAAAAAGCACTGAAGGGTAAAAAGCCTGTGATATACAGGATCCTTCCTGTTATGGCATTTATACTGATCCTTGCATCTTTTGTTCCGGCGCTGCTTGCGTATTTCCCCGGAATTCTCGCATATGACAGTGAGTGGCAGACACTTCAGGCGATAGGCCTGCTTCCCCTTTCAAATCATCATCCCGTTCTTCATACACTCATATGGAATGCATTCCTTCTTTTGGAGAGAGTCGGACTTCCTCATCCCTATGCCCTTACAGTGTACTGCATCTTCCAGATGATCATAGTTGCCCTTGTCTGTGCATACGTTGTTAAAAGAGAAATGACCGAAGGATGCAGATGGTATTACGGACTTCTTACCATTGCGTTTTATGTTTTGTATCCGGCTTTCAATATCTTTTCTGTAGAGATGACCAAGGACGTGCTCTTTTCCTGTATGGTTGTACTCCTTGTACTGAAGCTTTTGAAAGCATCAAGGGGCGAGAAGGTCAGCACTGTCATGCTGTTTTTTAACGTGTTACTGGCCTGTCTTCTCAGAAACAATTTTCTTCCTGCGGCATTTGCCATGATCATCTGCCTTCTTTTCATCGCAAAGAAAGAAAAACTGGGAAAGTTCCTTGTTACATCGTCTATTGCAGTGATCTTTTCCTGCGTGATCATGTTCGCCGTATATCCTCTTGCAGGAGTGCAGAAGAGTGAAAGCAGGGAAGCGCTTTCCGTTCCCATTAACCAGGTGGCATCGGTGTATGTTAACAGGTATAAGGATCTTACTGTTGCGGAGAAATTCATTATCGAAAACTATATGTCCGCAGGGGAGTACAATCCGAGACTTGCGGATTCCGTAAAATTTACTTTTGACAGTGATCTTTATGACAGTGACAGATCGGCCTTCTGGGATCTTTACATGCATCTTTTGGACAGATATCCCGCCGAATTCATTAACGCATTTCTTACACAAAACGTACAGCTCTGGTATCCGGGAGCGCGCATTGACGACAGATATGCAGCGCGGGAGTACATTGAGACTGAAAATGTGTTTATCGATCCATATTATGTGGAAAGAAGACCGATAGTCCCGGAACTTGAGCTTTATTACGAAAACCTGATCTCTTATGTGAACAGGTCAGGACTGTTAAACGGAATGATCTTTTCGCTTTCCATTCCTTTCATGGTATTTTTGTGTGCGTTTTATATTGCCATCAGATTCCGCCGTCCTTCATACACGACAGCACTCATTACTCTTTTTGCACTTTGGGGCACATACCTGCTTGGTCCTGTTTCGGCATTCAGGTATATGTACAC